>CAMPCT010000146.1 GCA_946647055.1 uncultured Atopobium sp.
GGGCCCCGAGGTCGCGTGGTCCGCCCGCGAGGACGCATGGCCCTCCACCGACCAGCCCGACACCTTCGAGGTAGCGTGGGACGACGACCCGAAGGCGGAGTCCGCGACTGAGTGGGACAGGTCATGCACCGTGGACGTGCGCGGCCTCGACCAGGGGACGAACTACTACATCAGGGCGCGGCGGTACCTTGAGCGCGACGATGCGGACACCACCTACTCGCCGTGGTCCGCCACGAAGACCGTCACGCCGTCTGTGGCACCCGGCGCCGTCACGCTCACCGCACCAGCATCGGTCCCCATCGGGAGCGACTGCGCGGTGTCGTGGGCGTTCGACGGCGGCACCCAGACCGCATGGGAGATGGTTAGCGACGGCAGGGTGCTCAAGGGCGGCACGGACGCGCTTGGCTCCTGCACGCTCGCGGCAGACGAGCTACAGGCGGCGTCAGACTCCAACGGCAACGTCCGCATCTCCGTCATCGTCCATACGGGCGGCGGCACGTCGCAGTCCGAGGAGTCGGCCATCGCCATCGCGAAGCCGCCCACGCTCTCGGTCGAGGCTGGCGCATACGACGGCACCACGTTCACCGCTGGCGACGTGACGGCACAGCCGCTCGCTCTCAGGGTGCGCGGTTCGTCGCCCACGTCGAACGTCGCTGTGACCGTGAAGGCGCAGGGCGTCGACGAGGGTGCGCTGGGACAGCTCAGGCAGATGGCGGGCGACGTGATGTGGTCAGACACGGTGACCCCCACATGGGCCGCGATCAGCAGGCCCGCGTCGGCGAACCTCCTCACCAACGACCCGTCCAAGTGGGTCAACGGCTACTACGCCATAGACAGCGAGGGCGTGCGCTGGCCCACGACCGATGACGCGCGACTCCGCACTATAAGCCCCGTTGCCGCCACTGAGGGCACCACCTACACCGCCAAAGTCGAGGTCGTGCCGCAGGAGGTGCCTGAGGAGGGCGAGCCGCCGGAGGAGGTTGACGAGCAGTGGCAGGTGTCGCTCGTGCCAGTCAATGCGGACGGCGCGATCGTCGTCGACGCCACGACGGCAGGAGCCACGACAACCGCCACCGCTGGCGAGGGCGTCGCTGGATACCACGTGGCGCTCACCCACACGCTCATGGATGAGGAGTCTGGCACCTACGTCATGGTCTCCGCCTCACCGTCCGATGTTGGCTCCCGCGTCCTCGTGCAGCTCGTGGCGGGCAGCAGCGCGTCCGACTGGCAGCAGGCCGACGAGGACGCGGACGCATTCGAGGGCGTCATCCTCGCGCCTGACGGGCTTGACCTGAGAGACGGTGCGCTCTACTCGGTGACCGCACGCGCGACGGACCAGACGGGGCTCACCTCCGAGGCGGCTGAGTGCGAGTTCCTTGTCGCGTGGGCGCATCAGGCACCGACAACCTACGATGGCATCGTCATCACGCCGAGCGACGTGACCGACGAGGACGGCATCAGGGTGCGGCAGTGCTCCATCACGCTCGCGGCACCGACCGACAGCTACGAGGACACCGACCTCTACGACGTGTGGCGCTCCACGCCCGATGGCTACTACCTCGTGGCAGAGGGCGTCGAGATTGGCGGCACCGTGACCGACCCCTACGCGCCGTATGGCACGGGGGAGTACGGCTACCGCATCGCGTGCCGCACCGCAGATGGCGACATTGCCTGGGACGACTTCGAGTACGAGCTTCCCGGCAAGGACCTGCGCATCGACTTCGGCGAGGAGTACGTGGAGCTTCCCTACAACCTCTCCGTCTCCGACTCCTACTCCAAGGACTTCGAGAGCCGACGCAAGCTGGACGGCTCAATCGACGGCTACTGGAACGAGGGCGCGCAGCGCAGCGCGTCGTACAGCTCCGACCTCATCCGCGTCAGCGAGCAGGAGAAGGTCGTGGCGCTCAGGCGGCTCGCGAGCCATGCGGGGTCGTGCTTCGTGCGCACGCCAGATGGCTGCGCCTACGAGGCCAACGTGCAGGTCAACAGCATGGGGGGCCAGCGGAACAGCTACGCGCTCGCAGTCTCGATAGACGCGGACGAGGTTGCGCTGACCCGATACGTGGCAACCGTCGAGGAGTCGGAGGAGCCATAGCATGATTGATTGGATGGCCGGGTACAGCGCGACGTGGCGTGTGTTCCGGGTCAACAAGGACACGTGGGCGGACGGCGAGCCCCTTGGCGGCATCACGGCGGTCACCTACGAGACTACGATGGACGAGGACGCGCCCCTTCTGGGGCGCGGCTCCCTCACGTCCGTCACGCCAGTCGGCGAGGGCTTCGAGGAGGGCTACTACCGCGTTGTCATGACCGCCAAGCAGAACGGCGAGCTTGAGCGCGTCAACGTCTGCACGCTGCAATGCTCGCTTGTCGATGGCGACATAGACCACAGCTCCGACGAGCGCAACATACAGGGCCGCTCCGTCCTCTACCCCGCCTCCGTCACGATGCTCTCGGACGGCTCCTATGCGCCGCAGGGTGTCGATGGCGCACAGTGGTGCGCGTCGGTGCTGCGCGACTGCATCAACGCGCCCGTGGAGGTCGGCGGCGGCTTCACGCTTGACGAGCACCTTGTGTTCGACCCGGGAACGTTCGCGCTTGAGGCCGTGTGGAAGGTGCTCGACGCTGGCAACCACGTCCTGCGCATAGCGGGCGACGGCACGGTGCGCGTGGTGGCGAAGCCGACAGTCCCCGCGTTGCAGCTCGACGCCGCGCACGCACGTCTGGTCCACACGGGGGTCCACTACGCGCTCGACTACAGTGAGGTTCCCAACCGCTACAGAGCCATAGAGAACAGCGACGAGGCGACGGCCATCAACGATGACCCGCTCTCCGTCACGTCCACCGTCCATCGCGGGTGGGTCCATGACGTGAGGGACGAGTCACCCGTGAGGGTCAACGGCGAGACGCTTGCGGCATACGCGGCGCGACGCCTTGAGGAGGAGTCAACCGTCTACGACTCGCGCACCTACTCGCGCGAGTGGTGGCCCGACGTGTGCCCGCACGACCTCGTGCGCGGCTCCCTCGCGTCGGTCAGGCTCGACGGCGACATGCGCGTGATGCGCCAGTCGGTCAGGTGTGAGGTTGGGATTGTGGTCGAGGAGGAATCTAGGATGGAGGTCAGGACGTGGCAGAGGACATAAGCGCCCGCGTGGCATGGGCACTCAAGAAGGCGCTTACCCCGAAGGACGCTGCCGCCCCGAGCGGAAGGGGCACAGCGACGTTCGTGCGCCGAGACGAGTCCGGCGTCGGCTGGGTGCGCATCCCCGGCAACGACTTCGACACGCCCGTTGCGGGAGGCATCGTCGCCGAGGCACAGCCTGGTGACACGGTGACGTACAACATCGAGAACAACGGCGTCACGATCACGGGCAACAGCACAAGCCCAAGCGTCGGTGGGCGGTTCGTGGGCGAGGCGCTTGCGCCCGTCAGGAAGGCCGTGTCAGGCTTGGGCGGCAGGGTCGCCGCGTCCCTCAACATCGCCGAGGCTGCACAGGCAGTGGCGAGCGCCGTCAACCAGCACTTCTGGGCCGACACCAGCGGCATCCACGTCACGGAGGCCACGCAGGAGGCGTGGCAGGCGGCGCAGACGGGGGCGAACGTGCTCATCAACAGCATCGGCCAGCTCTTCCGCGACGGGACCAACAACCTGCTAGCAATCCTGCCGAGCGGCATCGCCATCTACGACGGCGAGGGCAACGAGAGTAGCAACATCATCGCCCGCCTGCTCGGCACGGGAGCGCAGATAGGTCGCGACGCCGACATTCACGTGAGCATAGACGGCAACTCCGTCGATGTTCTCAAAGGCACCAACAACCGCCAGCTCATCACCATGCGCGACTCTGCTGACGCGGGATACGTCGGCGCGACGTACCTCGACTCGGGAGGGTACGAGCGCCACGGCGCGGGCATGATAGTCGAGGCCGACCCCGAGGGGTCGCGGATGATAGTCGAGATAGGTGGCGAGTACAACTACAGCGACATCGACATCAACAACTTCAACGGCCGCACGGATATGAACATAAACGGCATGAAAACCATCAGGTTCTCAGACCCGTACGACTCAAGCCTCAGCACGTACCTCCAGCTCGGCGACCCGACCCGCTACCAGAACAGCGGGAGCTATGCCATCACGACGGCAGGAATCGACACGTACACCAATGGGCCGCGCATCACGATTCCCGCTGGCTCCTACATGTTCGTTGGCGCATGGACGTTCAACAGCGCGTCGGCCAGCGGCGACCGCAACATGCAAGTGGGCTTCCGCTCGGGCGCGTCGGGCACCCTATGGGGCGAGCGCGTCCGCATCAGGCAGTCGAGCGGCAACTTCGCCGTTCTCAACGTATCCGCGCTCCGCACGTTCAGCTCCCAGACAACGGTGTATCTGGCTGGAAGCGCGTCGATAACCAGCGGTGCGGGAGACGCATGGATTACCGCAGTACGCCTCAACTAGATGGGAGTCACAGTGGAGAAGTATGTAGTCGTAGAGCTGCAAACCATGGAGGACGGAAAGGTCGCGAACCTCGTCACCCAGCATGACACGCGCGAGGAGGCGGAGAGCAAGTTCCACAGCGTCCTTGCGACAGCAGCGATAAGCGGCTTGCCTGTGCACGGTGCCGTGCTGATGAACAACCATTGCTTCGTGCTGGACACTAGGTGTTACGGTCAGGAGGCGTAGCCATGCCGTACCCCTCTCCGCACGAGAAGAAGCTGCAAGTGCAGTTCCGCGTCTGCCTTGCCATCGCGTTCACGGTGGCGGTGCTAGAGGTAGCCATCCTGCTTACGCTCTAGGTGGACAAATTAAAGCAAGAATGCTATAGTGTTATATGTAGCACAGTTGTCTAAACAGCTACGAAGGCCATCCGTCTGGGTGGCCTTTTTCATTACCCAAGGAGAACCGCACATGGACGCACAGCTATCCAGACTTATCGGATGGGCAGCGCCCATCGTGGCATCAATCCTCATCTGCTTCGGTCAGGCGATGGTCAACCTGGGCCAGCGCAAGATTTCAGAGCGCATGGACAAGGACAAGGAGGCCACCGACGCCAAGCGCAAGGCAGAGGCCGAGTGGCGCGAGGACATCGACAAGCGCATGAACTGCCAAGACAACAAGATCGAGTCCGTGCTAGAGGCCCAATGCACCCAGATGCGCTCCGACATAACTCACAAAATCCATCGCTACATGGATGACCTCAAGTGCGCGTCCACCGAGGAGAAGGACAGCCTTTGGGCCGAGTACGAGGTCTACTGCGACATATGCGCCAAGCACGGCATCAAGAACCACTTCGTCGAGCAGTTGGTCAAGCAGGTCATGGACCTGCCTGACCGAGAGCACCAGAAGAAGGAGTAGAACCATGACCTACATGCTTCCCAATCACGTCTACGATCTCATCAAGTTCATCGTCACCGTTGTCATGCCCGCCGTGTCGGTCCTGTATGCCGGACTCGCTGGCATCTGGGGCTGGCCCTACGCCGACGAGGTGACCCGCACCATCGCGGTCGTGTACACCTTCCTGTGCGCTGTGATGGGCATCAGCACCTACACCGCCAAGCCCACGGAGGAGTAGCGATGGCGACGGCCACGGTCTATATCCACGGAGGCGACGCTGACTGCTCCGAGGCTGTGCGCATGTGCTACCGCGCGGCAGACGTGCTTCCCTATGGTTCGTATATGTGGACAGGCAAC
>CAMPCT010000147.1 GCA_946647055.1 uncultured Atopobium sp.
AGCAGGCCCTGCCCACCGCCATGCAGCGGGTGGACGTGGTGAGCAACGTCAACACGGCGACCAACATCCTGCTCAACCTGGCCCAGGTGGCTGTCGTGGTCCTGCTGCGCAGCTACTACGCCTACCTCTTCCTCATTCCCGCGTGCACCATCGTGAACAACCTCCTCATGTCGCATTACGTCGACAAGACCTACCCGGACCTACGGCCCGAGGGCACCATCTCCACCGAGCTTCGGGCCTCCATCCGCAAGCGCGTTGCCGGCCTTACCATCCAGCGCGTCTGCGCGACCACCCGCAACGCCCTCGACCACGTGTTCCTCTCGGCCTTCATCGGCCTCACCGTCACGGCCATCTACGACAACTACCTCCTCATCCTCACCGCCGTCACGAGCATCCTGGGAGTCGTCTCGACGGCGATCCTGCCCACGGTGGGCAACAGCATCGTCACGGACTCCACCGAGAAGAACTACGGGGACATGCGCTCCATGAACTTCGTGTACATGATGGGCTCCGGCTGGTGCGCCGCCTGCATGCTCTGCCTCTACCAGCCCTTCATGGCGCTCTGGGCCGGGCCCGAGAACACGTTTGGCATGGTCGTGGTGGTCCTGCTGGTGCTCTACTTCTACGGGCTCAAGCTGGGCGACATCATCTCACTGTACGCGAGCGGCTCGGGACTCTGGTGGGAGATGCGCTGGCGCGCCATTGCCGAGTCGGTGGCCAACGTGGTGCTCAACTTTGTCTTCCTGCAGATCTGGGGTGTGGCCGGCGTGGTGGCGGCGACGCTGGTGTCACTGCTGATCTTCAACTTTGGCCTGGCCACGAGCATCATCTTCAAGTACTACTTCAAGAACGACAAGATGGGTGAGTACTTCCTCGACCAGCTCCGCTACTTCCTCGTGACGGTGGTCGTCTGCGCGGCGGCATACCTCGTGTGCTCGTTTGTGCCCGACGGCGGCCTCGTCTGGCTGCTGGTGAAGGGCATCGTGTGCACGCTGGTCTCGGTCGTGCTCTACGTCGTCATCTACCATGCGAACCCCCAGTTCAAGAAGACCATGGCGTGGGCGTGGGGCATCCTGCGCCCCCAGGCGCGAAAGGCCGGGTGACGCCATGCCCAGGGTCTCCGTGCTCATGTCCATCTACCAGCCCAACGAGCGCTACCTTGCCGAGCAGCTCCAGACGATTGACGCCCAGGACTTCGAGGACATGGAGGTCGTGGTCTACGACGACTGCCCCGACGACGCCTCCTGGGAGGAGTTCTGCCGCAGCCACTGCGTGCGCCATCCCCTTCGCTACGAGAAGGCTGAGATAAACCGTGGATACATCAAGGCGTTCGAGCACCTGGTGGGGCTTGCCGAGGGTGACCTCATCGCCCTGTCCGACCAGGACGACCGTTGGCTGCCCGGACGCATCGAGCGCGGGGTTGCCCTGCTCGACGCGGGGAACATGCTCGTGAGCTGCGACTATCAGGTCATCGACGCCGACGGTCGCGTCGTCGTGGAGAGCTGGCGTGCCGCGCATCCCAAGGACGACAGCGTCTCCTGGCACACGGGCGACCACATCACCCCCTTTGCGGCCTTCACCTGCTATTCGTTGGGCATGGCCACCATGCTGCGCGCCGACGTCGCCCGCGCCCTCGCGCCGTTCCCCACCTGCACGGGGCACGACAAGTGGCTTGCCCTGGGAGCCAGCGCCATGGGTCCCTGCGCCAACGTCGAGGAGCCCCTCGTGCAGTACCGCCAGCACGGTGGAAACCAGACGGGGGTGCTGCATGGGGTCTCGTGCAAGGCGGACTGGTACCGCGAGCGCACGCAGTATGCCTACGAGCTGGTCGAGGAGTTTGGCCGTCGCTTCCCAGACCACCCCGACCTCGCGGGCATGCGCGCCTTTGCCAAGGCACGCCTCGACGGCAGCGTGCGGGGCATCTGGAGGGGACGCTCGTTGGCCCCGCAGGTCGCGCTGTTCGAGGTCGGCCTGCACTTCCTTCCCGACCCGGTGTTTCGTCTCCTGTTGAGGCTCTGGAGGAGAGGCGCATGAGCCAGAACGCACCCGTGCGCGACATCGTCCTGTTCTCGGCGCGCTACCTGCCCAACGTGGGCGGAGTCGAGTTCTTCACCGCAAACCTCGGCACCCAGCTCGCGACCATGGGGCATGACGTCCTCGTGGTCACGACCGAGCCCGGAGACGACGTGGCCGCTGACGCGCGCAAGCCGGTGGGGGATGGGTCGACCGAGGTCTTCCGCCTGAACCAGCGGGGGCCTGCGCGCGCCCCGTTCGTCGTGCATGACGGGCGCTATCGCGAGCTGTGCGGACGCATCGAGGGGATGGGACCCTTCCATGCCCTCATCAACACGCGCTTCTACGACCTCTCGCGCATCGCCGCTCGGCTGTGCCGCGGCCAAGGCGTGCGACCGGTCCTGATCGACCACGGGACGGGCTACATCCAGTTCCCCAGCAGGCTGCTCTCCCTTGCCTCCAAGATGGCCGAGCATGCCATCACGGCCAACCTCAAGCGCTATCCCATCGACTACTACGGCGTGTCGCGGGACGCCTCGCGGTGGCTGGGGACCTTTGGCATCAGCTCCTGCGGCGAGATCCACAACGCGCTCGACGCGGACGCCTTCGTGGGCAAGGGCAGCGGTAGGGACCTCAGGGCGGAGCTCGGCATCCCAGACGAGACCCTCTGCGTCGCCTATGCCGCGCGCCTGCTGCCCGAAAAGGGCGCCGACACCGTGCTCGAGGCGGCCCGGGAGCTCGTGGACGACCGGCGCTTCCACTTCCTCGTTGCCGGGCGCGGGCCCATGGCCGAGACGGTTGCCGCTGCTGGCGAGGAGCTGCCCAACCTGAGCTACGTGGGCGTGCTCGACCATGCGGACCTGGCGGCGATGCTCCTTCAAAGCGACGTGTTCTGCCTGCCGACGCGCTACAGCGAGGGACTGCCCACCTCGCTTCTGGAGGCGGCTGCCTGCGGCTGCGCCCTCGTTGCCTCGCATGCGGGAGGCGTCGACGAGATCATTGCCACGCCCGACCAGGGCATCATTCTCGATGAGCCCACGGCAGGGGACGTGGTCGGCGCACTGCTCCGCCTCGCCGACGACAGGCCGCTCCTCGACGCGCTCAAGCACGGCGCGCACGAGCGGGTCTGCGACCGCTTCACGTGGCAGGCGACCGCGGACGAGGTCATGGCGGCGTTCGAGCGTGCCGCGAGCGCGGCACGACAGGCGTGACATGGGGTGAGGGGAGACCATGCTCGACAAGTATCCGGATGACGTCCTGCGGCGACTTCAGGAGGAGGAGCTTGAGATCCTCCTCGTCATAGACGATCTCTGCGCACGGCACGGCCTCACCTACTTCATTGAGGGAGGCACCCTGCTGGGGGCCGTGCGACATGGCGGCTTCATACCATGGGACGACGACGTCGACGTGGGGCTGCCTCATGAGGACTACCTGAGGTTCCTCGAGGTGGCGGAGCACGACCTGCCCGCGGGCTACGAGCTCTGCACGCCAACCAACACGGTGGGCTACACGGCCACATGGGCGAAGGTCGTCAAGTCGGGCACCCGCTTCATCGATACCCCGGCTCGCGAGTCGGGCTACGACCAGGGCATCTTTGCTGACGTGTTCGACTTCAGGCAGCTCGACAGGAACCCGGCGGTGCGCAGGCGACAGGTCAAGGGGTCGGTATTCTGGCAGCGGATGTCATACCTCAAGGGCATCGCGCACCCCCACATTCCCCGCAACGTACCCCTCAAGCCGCTGGTCAAGCTTGCCTTGGGGGCAGGGCACCAGATCATCTCGCGCCTCGTATCGCAGGAGACGATCCTCAGGGAGTTTGACAAGGCGTGGCGTCCCGAGGACCCGGACGAGCTGTGGATCGAGGCGGCCTATGCCTACAACGACCCCATGTCGACCGACACGCTGTTCCCACCACGCCCGATCGAGTTCTGCGGGAAGACGGTCATGGGGCCAAACCGCCCCGACGAGTACCTGACCGCCACCTATGGCGACTACCTGCGGATACCGCCCGAGGACGAGCGACACAGCCACACCCCGGACATCCTCGACTTTGGTGACGGCGTCAACGTCATGGAGGGCTGACCTCGCCCTGTCATGGGGGTGTGAAGGAAGCGTTACCCGGGAAGCACGGGTCCGGCAAAAGGGCTATCATCTCCTTTGTTCATAAAACAAAGGAGAGACGCATTCATGAACACCATTGAGCTGGAAGTCCTGAACACGCTCCTCGATACCCACCCCCTCTCGCAGCGCGCCATCTCCGAGGCGACCGGACGTTCCCTGGGAAACGTAAACAAGGCGGTCCGCGGTCTCGTCGACGGCGGGTACCTCGATGCCGACCACACGCCCACCCAGAGGGCGGCCGACTTCATGGCCGCACGCGCCCCGCGCAATGCCGTCATCCTGGCGGCGGGTGTTGGGATGAGGATGGCCCCCATCAACCTCACGCAGCCCAAGGGCATGATGGAGGTGCACGGCGAGCCGCTGGTCGAGCGACTCGTGCGCCAGCTCAGGGAGGCGGGGGTCGACGACATCACGATCATCGTCGGCTTCATGAAGGAGCGCTTCGACTACCTCATCGACGAGTATGGCGTGAGACTCGTCGTCAACCGGGAGTATGCGACGAAGAACAACCTCCACTCGCTTGGCCTGGTGGCGGAGCGCCTCTCCAACACCTATGTCGTGCCCAGCGACATATGGTGTGCGCACAACCCCTTTGCCCGTCACGAGCCGTACTCCTGGTACATGGTGTCCGAGGCCACGGACGAGGACAGCACCGTCCGCATCGCCCGCACGGGCGAGCTCGTCCGCACCCGCGAGGGCTCTGACGGGAACTACATGATGGGCATCGCGTACCTGCTCGAGGAGGACGCCCTCCCGCTCAGGGATCGCATGGCGAATATGATGAAAAGCCCCGCGCACGATGACTCCTTCTGGGAGGACGCACTCTTCGCGGGTGGCGCAAGGAGGGTGATGGCACGTCTGGTCAGCTCGTCCGAGGTGGTCGAGATCAACACCTACGAGCAGCTGCGCGACCTTGACGAGGGCTCCGCCCAGCTCAAGTCGGACGCCATCGAGACGATTGCCCGGGCACTCGACATCGCGCCGGCGGAGGTCACGGACATCACGGTGCTCAAGAAGGGCATGACCAACCGCTCGTTCCTCTTCGTGGCGCGCGGCCAGCGCTACATCATGCGCATCCCGGGGGAGGGGACGGACCAGCTCATCGAGCGCGAGCAGGAGGCCGCCGCCTACCGCGCCATAGCGGGGCTGGGTCTGTGCGACGACCCCGTCTACATCAACCCAAAGAACGGCTTCAAGATCACCCGCTACCTCACGGGGGTGCGCAACTGCGACCCCGAGAGCATCAATGACCTGCGGCGTTGCATGGCACGGCTGCGGGAGTTCCACGGCATGGGACTCTCCGTCCCGCACACCTTCGACATCTTCGAGCGCATCGACTTCTACGAGTCCCTCTGGGGCGCGAACAAGAGCGAGTACCGCGACTACGAGAGCACCAAGCAGGGCGTCCTCTCCCTGCGGGACTTTGTCGAGGCACAGCCCCATGAATGGTGCCTGACCCACATCGACGCCGTCCCCGACAACTTCCTCTTCTGCGCCGACGGCCAGGG
>CAMPCT010000148.1 GCA_946647055.1 uncultured Atopobium sp.
CGCGCCAAGACCATCGAAATCTAAGGAGGCCCCCATGGGCACCAACGCAAACCACGTTCTCGTCGGCATGGCCGACCAGTCCGCCACCACCGGCGCGCTCTCCCGCGGCGCCGTCATCGACGGCTCCGACGTCCCGGCCTCGGCCGACATCGACGGCGCCCTCGCGCTGCTGAGCAACTTCACGTCCAGCGGCTACATCTCCGAGGACGGCGCCACCCTCACGACCGACATCTCCACCGTCGACCTGCGCGAGTGGAACCGCGGCATCGTCCGCCGCCTGCTCGACGAGTTCAGCGGCACCGTGTCGCTCACCCTCATCCAGCTGGACGAGGAGAGCGCCAAGCAGTGCTTCGGCGAGGACAACGTCACCGTCGCCGCCGCGACCACCACGAAGGGCAAGCAGCTGCGCATCGCCATGGGCGCCACGCTCGGCAAGCCGCAGGCGTGGGCGCTCCGCATGAAGGACGGCGACGCCCGCATGCTCGTGCTCATCCCCAACGGTCAGGTTACCAGCGGCGTCGAGATCACGTTCGTGGCCAACGAGGCCATCAGCCTGCCCGTGACCATCTCCGCCAACGACGACGGCACCGGCAACTCCATCTACATCTTCACCGACGACGGCATCGTCGCGGCCTAGCGAGGGGGGCGTCATGCAGGAGGTCAGCACCGTAACCACCGGCAGCGACATCCGCTGCCTCGGCGTGCACATCGACGGGCAGGACAAGCCCGTCCTCGTGCCGCTCCTCACCGAGCTGCCGCGCAAGCGGTTCCGCTCCATGACCAAGGCGTTCGCCGCGGTCGCCAACGGCTCGTCGGACGACGACGCCGACGACCTCGTGGAGGACTTCTTCAAGGAGTACCTGGGCGAGGAGTTCGTGGACGCCATGAACCAGCGCGAGTTCATCGCCATGGTCAAGGTCTGGTCCGAGGCCAGCAGGGACGAGGCCGGCGCGTCAGTGGGGGAATAGCGGGGCTCGTGGACCTCATCGAGGGGCACGGGCCTGCGCTCGAATACGACCTGCTGACCATGACGCACTACCAGCTCAGGGACGTCGGAGGAGCGCTCTCGTGGGGGGCGCTCCTCCATTTTGTGCAGAACCTGCCCCGCACCAGCGCGCTCTCGCGCGAGCTGGTGCCGCAGACCGAGACGGAGCAGTGGGCGGACGGCCGCAACGTCGCCGCGCTGCTGGCGGACATCTTCGACCTGCTCAACGCGTTCCGCTCCGAGGTCGCCGTGAAGGGGACGCCGCGCCGCGCCAAGCGGTGCAGGCCGTACCCGCGACCGTGGGCGAAGGGCAGGGAGCGCCGCGTCGGCAGGGGCGCGATACCGGTCTCCAAGTTCGAGGACTGGTGGAACGGAAAGCGCCGAAAGGGGGCGTAGAGCATGGCAGGCGGCAAGGGCATCGAGGTCGCGCAGGCGTACGTGACCATCATCCCGTCGATGAGGGACAGCCAGAAGACCATCGCGCGCGAGCTGAACGCCGACGTGGTCGGCAAGCAGGCGGGCGAGGAGATAGGCGGCGGCATCGAGCGTGGCCTGTCCGTGAAGGACGTGGCCATCGGGCAGGTGCTGGGCAACATCATCACCAGCGCGGCGAACAAGGCCGCGGACGCAGCCAAGCAGCTCATCGGCGACGCGTTCACGAACGCCGGGACCTACGAGCAGCTGGTCGGCGGCATGCAGAAGCTGTTCGGCGACAGCGCGCAGACGGTCATCTCCAACGCGCAGGGCGCGTACATGACGGCGGGCCAGTCGGCGAACGACTACATGGAGCAGGTGACCGGCTTCGCGGCCACGCTGGTCAAGTCGACCGGTGGCGACACAGAGGAGGCCGCGCGCCTCGCCGACATGGCCATCCGCGACATGTCCGACAACGTGAACACCTTCGGCACCGACGCGGGAGCCGTCCAGAACGCCATCCAGGGCATCGCCAAGGGCAACTACTCCATGCTCGACAACCTGTCCCTGGGCTTCGCGGGAAGCCAGCAGGGCATGGTCGACCTCATCAACGCCTCGGGCGTGCTCGACCACAAGCTGGAGGGCACGGGCGACCTCGCAAGCGTGAGCTTCGGCACGATGCTGGAGGCCATCCACGCCGTGCAGGAGCAGACCGGCATCACCGACACCACCGTGAACGAGGCCATGGGCACGCTGGAGGGCAGCGCGGGCGCGGCCAAGGCGGCGTGGGAGAACGTCCTCACCGCCATCGGCAGCGGCGACTCCGCGCAGCTGGAGCAGTCCGTCGAGGGCCTCATCGACGCCGTGTTCGGCACGATCGACAAGGAGACGGGCAACCGCGAGGGCGGGCTGCTGGAGAACGTCGTCCGCGTCGGCGGCAACATCGCGTCGAGCTTCGCGGGCAAGCTGCCATCGCTCGTTGGCAAGGCGCTGGCCAACTTCCCCAAGGTCGTGTCCGGCGTCATCAGCGACCTGTCGAAGTCGGACAACCCGTTCATCAAGGGCTTCTTCTCCACGTTCGACACGTCCAAGTTCGGCTCCGCGTTCGGCACGATAAAGGACCTGTTCGGTCAGGTCACGGCCTTCTTCGAGGAGAACGGCGAGCGCATCGGCGCCATCCTCGGCACGGTCGCCACCGTCATCGGCACCGTCGTGGGCGCCGTGGCAAAGGTGCTCGACGTCGTGGGGCCGCTCATCCCGCTCGTGGCGGGCGCGTTCGCCGCGCTGCAGGGCTACACCATCATCAGCAGCGTCGTGGGCGCCGTGGGCGGCTTCGTCAGCGCCATCGGCCCCGCGCTCGGCATGATCCAGTCCATCCCCGGGCTCATCGCCGTGGTCACCACCGCGCTGGGCGGGCCCATCCCCATCATCGTCGCCATCATCGGCGCCGTGGTCGCGTTCATCGCCACCAACGAGGACGCGCGCAAGGCCATCCTCAACGCGTGGAAGGCCATCAAGGAGGGCGTCACCAAGGCGGTCGACGCGCTGAAGACGTTCCTGTCGAACGCGTGGAACGCCATCAAGGACACGGTCAAGACCACCGTGGAGACGATACGCACGACGGTCACGACGACGTGGGACAACATCCGCGCGGCCGTGGCCAACACCGTCGACCGCATCAAGTCGACCATCTCCGAGAAGTGGACGGCCATCAAGACCGCCGTGTCGAACGCCGTCACGGGCGTCAGGGACGCCATCACGAACGGCTTCAACGCCGCGAAGGACAAGGCGCTCGGCATCTTCGAGAGCATCAAGAACGGCATCCGCGACAAGATACAGTGGGCCAAGGACCAGGTCAGCCGCATCGTCGACGGCATCAAGGGATTGTTTGACTTCAGCTGGTCCCTGCCCGCGCCGGAGCTGCCGCACATCACGTGGAGCTGGACCGACGTGGGCGGCATCGTCAGCATCCCCAGCTTCGGCATCGACTGGTACGCCAAGGGCGGCTTCGTCAACGGCGCGCAGCTCGTCGGCGTGGGGGAGCGCGGCGGAGAGTTCATCTGGCCGAGCTACGAGCCCTACCTCGACCGCTACGCGGAGGCGCTGGCAGCGCGCATCGACGGCGGCGGCGTCACCGTCACGGGCAACACCTTCATCGTGCGCCGCGAGTCCGACATCCGGGCCATCGGCTACGAGATCAGCAGGCAGGCGGCGCGCGAGAGGGAGTCGAGCCTATGAGCACGGTAATCTTCGACGGCCACGACCTCGGCATGCTCTTCGTCGTGGACCACGACGTCGCGCGCTCCATCCCGTCGTGGACGCCGACCACGCACGAGGTCCCCGGCAGGAGCGGCACGCTCTTCGGCGGCACGCGCGCCGACGACACGAGCGTGACCGTCCGCCTGTGGGCCATCGGCGACACGCTCGACGCGCGCCGGCAGGCGCTGCGCACGCTCGCCGCGTGGCTGGCCGTGGACTCGCGCCGCGAGCTGGTCCTCGGCGACGAGGGCGGGCTGCGGCGCATGGCCGTGCCGACCACGATGGGCGACGTGGAGTCGCTCTACGACGCCGACAGCATCGACGTCACCTTCGAGTGCGAGCCGGTCATGTACGGCAGCACCGCCTCGTTGCGGCTCACCGCCAGCGAGCGCACCAAGACCGTGGCCGTGGGCGGCACCGCGCCGACCATGCCAGCAATCAGCGTCACCGGGGCGGCGAAGGACTCGACGCTCGGGCTGTGGCGCCTGTCCGTCGACGGCACGCAGCTGCTCGACGTGACGATTCCCGCGTCCACCGCCGCCATCGAGGCCGACTGCGCGGCGCGCACGCTCAGGGTCAACGGCGCCGTGGAGGCGCTCGCCATGACGGCGGACTGGCTCGTGCTGGAGCCGGGCGTCCACACGCTGGCGATGGCCGGGTCCGGCACCTGCGACGTGACGTGGGTTGAGAGGTGGTGGTAGCGGTGGAGCTGACGCGGCTCATCGTCACCAAGCCCGACGGCACCGTCGTCGGCGAGGTGGACCCGACGCGGCTCGTCGACGCGAGCGCGACGTCCGAGGTCAACGGCGAGCACTCGCTCACGCTCACCGCGCTGGACGAGTACGCCAAGGGCGACCGCATCCTGTGGCGCGACGCGCGCGGCATCTGGCACGAGCACGTGGTCAACGCCTGCGACGCGTCCCACGAGGGCGGCGAGACCGTCTACGAGCACTACTGCGTCTGGTCGCTGCAGTACGACCTCGCGCAGACGTTCGTCACGGCGATGCCCGGCACGGGCGGCACGCCCGCCACGGCGCGCGGCGCGCTGGAGGCCGCGCTCGGCGGCACGGAGCGCTGGGGCGTCGGCACCGTCGACGTACTGTCGACCGGCAGCGCGTCCATGTGGCGCGTCAGCGGCTGGGATGCCATCGGCACCCTCGTGAAGGTGTGGGGCGGCGAGGTCGACGCGACCATCGAGGTCGGGCTGACCGGCGTCGTGTCGCGCAGCGTGGACCTGCTCGCCCACGTCGGCACGACCGACGTGACACGCCGCTTCGACTTCGGCCACGACGTGTCCGGCATCCAGCGCACCGTGCTCGACGACCGCTGGACGGCGCGCGTGGTTCCGCTCGGCAAGGGCGAGGAGACCGACGCGGGCGGCTACGGTCGAAAGATCACGATCGAGAGCGTCAACGGCGGCGTCCCGTGGCTGGAGAACGCGGCCACCGTCCCGCTCGTGCGCCTGCCCTCGGGCGACGGCTACGAGATACCGGTGCAGGTGGTCGAGAACGGCGACATCGAGAGCCCGCAGGCGCTGAAGGACTGGGCGCTCGCGCACCTCGACGAGTGGACCACGCCAAGGGTCAGCTACGAGCTGGACGTCCTGCAGATGACGCAGGCGGGCACCGGCGCGCAGGGCGTGTCCCTGGGCGACGAGGTCTACGTGGTCGACCGGGCGTTCGGCGGCGACGGGCTCGCGCTCGCGGCGCGCGTCGTGCGCGTCGAGGAGAGCCTGGTCGACCACTCGCAGATGACGGTCACCATCAGCAACGTGCGCGACGGCCTCGGGCGTCAGCTCGGGAGCCTCGCGGGCGCCGTGTCGAGCCTGTCCGACGCCGTGGCCGCGCAGAACGAGTACCAGGCCAGTGCGGCATACATGGCCGCGCTCGTAGGGCGCCTGAACGACGAGATAAACGCCACCGGCGGCTACACCTACATCACGCAGGGCG
>CAMPCT010000149.1 GCA_946647055.1 uncultured Atopobium sp.
CAAGGACACCTCCATCGAGGATGCCATCTCCCGTGCTGCTGCTGCCGGCGGCCAGGGCGGCGGCATGTACTAATCGGGTTCGTGTGCGCCGAGCGTCTTCCGCTCGACGTCCTCGCGCCAAAGGCGCTGCGGGATGTCTCGCTTGAAGACGACCGGCGCAACCGCAGGTCCCCTGTACCAAATATGCCCGGACGCCCATGCGTCCGGGCTTTTTTTCGCGAGGCGGTATCTTGCAGATACGATTGGCCTTACAATACAAGGTTGCCAACAGTTCAAAGGAGGGGACGAGTGGCAGACGAGCGCGACTTCCTCGATGAGATCATCGAGATTCAAAAGGACTGGAAGGCCGTTTCCAACCCGTTGGGCAACCTTGCCACGGCCCTGACGACCGAGGCCGAGCCTGAGAAGCCGTGGGACCCGAGCCAGTACAAGTTCACGGCGCGCGGCAATTCCACATCCTGCATCAGGTGCAGCACGCAGAACGACGCGATCTGCTCCGCCTGCCTTGACGCCTGCCCCGTTGGGGCCATCGCCATGAAGGGCAGCTCCATCAAGGTGTCCTCGGCATGCCGAAAGTGCGGCCTGTGCGTTGCCGTGTGTCCTACCGACGCCATGACCGACGGTCACAACACCCCGCGCAAGATCTACGACCGCATCGTCAAGGTCGCTGCCTCGCACGAGACCTGCTACGTCACCTGCACGCGTGCCCTTGGCCGCAACCCCCTTGATAACGAGGTCGTCTTCCCCTGCGTTGGCTGCATCCCCACCGCGGTGTGGTTCTCGGTGCTTGCCGACTTCAGGAACGTGAGCGTCTACCTGCCCCTGGGCGTCTGCGATCGCTGCCGCACCAAGACGGGCGAGGAGGTCTACGTCGACCAGATCGCCAAGGCCGAGGAGCTGACCACCCGCACGGTGGGCCTCGAGTGCGACGAGAGCCAGATGAGCCGCAAGAAGAAGCGCTCGTACGAGCGCCGCGAGTTCATGGAGAGCCTCATGCGCTCGGGCCAGCAGGCGCTCGCCATCTCGAATCCCGCACTCGCAAGCGCGCGTGCCATCGCCAAGCGCCTCGAGGACCACACCAGGCAGATCAACCAGCTGCAGAAGACCCTCGAACAGGTCTGCGGCACAACGACCAACCAGCACAAGCGCCGCATCCTCACCCAGAAGCGCTCCCTCATGCTGTCGACCTTCCAGGACCATCCGCGCCTTGCCGAGCGCGTCAAGGTCAAGGCCCCTGTATGCGACACGAGCCGCTGCTCGATGTGCGGCGAGTGCGTCAAGGTGTGCCCCACGCACGCCATCGAGCTCGACGACGCGGGGCGCTTCTCGGTGGAGCCCATCTATTGCCTCAGCTGCAAGGCCTGCGCGGCGGTTTGCCCCGAGAAGGCGCTCAAGCTCAAGCGCGTCGAGTCCGAACAGCTCATCGTCCCCGATCCGGACGCGGAGCGTCGCGAGGAGGAGCTCAAGAAGCAGAAGGTCGAGCTGGAGCGCCTCAAGAAGGAAGGCCGGGCAAAGCTCGGCAAGGCCGCGAAGGCACTCGAGAAGCTCGACAAGGAGTAGCGCGCTCGCGCTCAGGAAGGCAAGGAGTCAGCATTGTCCCTCTCCATTGGCATCGTCGGCCTGCCCAACGTGGGCAAGTCCACCCTGTTCACGGCCCTCACCAAGAAGGGCGGCCTCGCGGCCAACTACCCGTTTGCCACGATTGACCCCAATGTCGGCATCGTCGACGTGCCCGACGCACGCCTGCAGGTGCTTGCCGACATCGTCCACCCGGGCCGCATCGTCCCGGCGACCGTCGAGTTCGTCGACATCGCTGGCTTGGTCAAGGGCGCGAGCGAGGGGGAGGGCCTGGGCAACCAGTTCCTGGCCAACATCCGCGAGACCGATGCCATCTGCGAGGTCGTGCGTCACTTCTCCGACCCCGACGTCATCCGTCACGAGAGCAGCCATGACCCGGCGAGCGACATGGACACCATCCAGACCGAGCTCGTCCTCGCCGACCTCGGTACCATCGAGAAGGCGATTCCCAAGCTCGAGAAGGAGGCTCGTCGCGACAAGGCCAACGCCCCCAAGCTCGAGATTGCCAAGCGTCTCGAGGCGTGGCTCGACGAGGGGCACCGTGCGGCCGACCTTGACATGACCGACGAGGAGCGCGCGGCCGCCCACGACCTGTTCCTGCTCACCATGAAGCCCATCCTCTACGTGGCAAACGTCGACGAGGACGCGCTTGGCGAGCCGGTCCCCTCCGTCAACGGCGCCGAGGTCGTGCCCATCAGCGCGAAGATCGAGGCCGAGATCGCCGAGCTCGACCCCGAGGAAGCCGCCGAGTACCTGGCCGACCTGGGCCTCGAGCGCAGCGGCCTCGAGGTGCTCGCCCAGGCGGCCTACCGCCTGCTGGGGCTCCAGAGCTACTTCACGGCAGGCGAGATGGAGGTCAAGGCCTGGACCATCCCCATCGGGGCAAAGGCTCCGCAGGCGGCCGGCGTCATTCACTCCGACTTCGAGCGCGGCTTCATCAAGGCCGAGGTCGCGAGCTATGACGACTACGTCGCCCTTGGCGGGGAGCAGGGCTGCAAGGCCGCGGGCAAGCTGCGCATCGAGGGCAAGGAGTACGTCGTCCAGGACGGCGACGTCATGCACTTCCGCTTCAACGTGTAGTCAGCACTTGGCGAGACCACTTCGAGCCGACTTCCATCTTGTCCCATGACCCGCACCCCCGTTTGGGGTGAATGGGTATGGGGTGAGCGATTTTTCGCACATACGGCCGCCTTGTGCGAAGGCGTCGTTTACATCCCCATCTAACTGCGGTTCTGTAATGGCTTCGCACGATTTGTCCTCTTGTGCGAAAAAGGGAATCGGACCGCGGTCCGAAAAAGGTGCCCGGCACGATCGCTCGTGTCGGGCACCTGCATTCGCACGGTTCTCGTCGCTAGTCGTCGGCGTCGGTTCCCAGGATGACGATGATGTCGTAGTCGTAGGTGTACGAGCCGTCGTTCTCGACCACCTGCATCTCACCGCCGAGCGCCTCGTTGACGGCGGCGGCCTGCGCAAGATGGTCCTCTCCGTTGTAGACGATGATGGTCCGGTCATGCGACCAGTCGTCGGCGTCGCCGGAGATGGCGTAGAAGCCCATGTAGCTCAGGCTCGAGGTGATGCGGGTGGCAAGGCCGTCAATTCCCGCGCCGTTGAGGACGAGCACGGACCCGCTGTAGTCGGGCTCGATGTCGGCGGGAATCGTGGTCCCCTGGTTGCTCTCCTCAAGGGCGTCCTCGGCCGCGGCCTCCTCCTCGGGGGTGGAGTAGCCGCCAATGGTGCCGGCGATGCCGTGGGCAAGGTCCTCTTCCTCGCTCTCATAGGGGGAGAGACCCTGGTTGACGCGGGTCATCATGCGCTGCCAGGCGGTGGTGTCGCAGATCTCGTACCACGTCTCATAGACGTACTTCGAGTTGGTGGGCTCCATGCCGCTGTAGAGGTCGGTATCGACGTCAAAGTCCTGGAACTGCACGGCTAGCGAGAGGATCTCCTCCATCGAGAGGGTGGTCTTGACGCACCCGGCCATCTGACGGACGGCGTTGGCCATGGAGACGGGGTCAAGGGTGAGCGTCTTCTTGACGATGGCGCCAATGACCATGCGCTGGTTGGCGGCACGGTACACGTCGCCGTCGCCATAGGCGTCATACGCGTGGCGGGCACGGCAGATGTGCAGGGCGTCGTCGCCGGAGAGGTGGTGGTGGCCGGCCTCGAAGTGGGTCTGCGTATACTTCTCGTCGATGACGTCGACGGGGAGGTCGACGTCGATGCCACCGATGACGTCGACCATGGCGATGAACTGGTCAAAGTCTACCTCGGCGTAATGGGAGATGGGGACGCCGGCAAACTCCGAGACGACCTCGGTGATGAAGGCCGCGCCGCCGTACGAGAACGCGGCGTTGATCTTGTCGCTGCCGTAGGTACCCAGGTCCACAAGGGTGTCGCGGTGAATGGAGACCAGCGTGATCTTCTTGTTGATGGGGTCAATGCGCGCCAGGATGATGGTGTCGGTGCGGTAGCTGCTCTCCTCGGGACCGTACTCGGACATGTGCGTGCGGTCATAGTTGCGGTCGATGCCCAGCAGGAGCATGTAGAAGGGCTCGTTGACCTCGGGCGCCGTGAGCGTGGCCTGCAGCTCTGGGGTCACGCCCTCAGAGAGCCGCGCGCTGATGTTGTTGACGTATGCCCAGGCGACGCCGGCGGCACCGACGAGCAGGGCGATGACGACGCCAAAGAAGATGCGCAGTGCCTTGCGGCGGCTACGGCGACGGCGCTCCTTGACGTAGTGGTTGGTGGAGGACTCACGTGAAAGGGCTTGGCCATCAGCCTCGCCCGCGAGCTTCTTCTTTGCCACAAAGACCCCTTTTTGGTCGTGCGGGACCCTTGCATCCCGCCGATACCTACTGGCAGATTTATCAATAGTAGCCCAACTGTGCATCAACGGTGCTTGCGACCTGCGAAAACCAGGGTCTCACCATACGTTTTCGCAGGTCTGGGCGAGATGGGGCGACCTCGGCTGTTTCTGGCGAGAAACCGTGCAGCCGCAAGACGGCGGGTCGGACGTATCATGTGACGATGAAGGGCGAGAGTGGCTGGAGGTTCCCATGGAGAAGTCCCGTCCCGAGCAGTTTGTCGCAGTGTTCGACTTTGGCGCCCAATACGGACAGCTCATCGCCCGTCGCGTGCGCGACTGTCACGTGTACTCCGAGCTCGTGCCCTGCGACATCCCTGCGGCCGAGCTGGCAGGGATGGGCCCCTCGGCCATCATCCTCTCGGGTGGTCCGGCGAGCGTCTATGCAGACGATGCCCCGCGCGTCGACCCGGGCATCTTCGAGCTTGGCCTGCCGGTGCTGGGCTTCTGCTACGGTCATCAGATCATGGCCGTTACCTTGGGCGGCGAGGTCGCCCATGCCGAGAAGGGCGAGTACGGCCCCGCGACGCTCGTGCGCTCAGGCTCGTCGGAGCTGCTCGTGGCCACTCCGGGCGAGCAGACCGTGTGGATGAGCCACCGGGACGCCGTGAGCAGCGTGCCGGAGGGCTTCACCGTGACGGCGCATACCGACGTCTGCCCGGTCGCCGCCATGGAGTGCGCCGAGCGAAGGCTCTACTCCACGCAGTTCCATCCCGAGGTGCGTCACACCGCATACGGGCGCCGCATGCTCGAGAACTTCCTCTTTGGCATCTGTCGCCTCGAGCCCAGCTGGACCATGGACAGCATCATCGAGGAGCAGGTCGCGACCATCCGCGAGCAGGTGGGGGACGACCGCGTCATCCTGGGTCTCTCGGGTGGCGTGGACTCCAGCGTCGTCGCCGCGCTCGTGCACAGGGCAATCGGCGACCAGCTCACCTGCGTGTTCGTGAACCACGGCTTTTTGCGCAAGGGTGAGCCCGAGCTGGTGGAGGAGGTCTTCCGTGACCAGTTCAACGTGCCGCTCGTCCACGTGCATGCCGAGGAGCGTTACCTGAGGTTGCTCGCTGGCGTGTCCGACCCCGAGGAGAAGCGCCGCCGCATTGGCACCGAGTTCTGGAAGGTCTTCTTCGAGGAGGC
>CAMPCT010000150.1 GCA_946647055.1 uncultured Atopobium sp.
CAGGATTTGTAAAAGCTTAGGTCGCGTAGTGTACACTATTTGTCACAGGGCAAAGCGTGATGACGCTCAGCGATCAGGCCACGAACCCCTCAAGCATGCCCTCGGTCACGCGGCAGTTGGATAGGTCCCAGCCCGAGACGTCCACGCTTACGAGCGACCGGCACTCCCTGAAGGCCCAACCCACGCTCTCGCAGGACGAGACGTCCCAGCGCGAGACGTCGAGCTCTGGCACCCGCTGGCAATCCTCGAAGATCCGCTCGATGTTGGTGCAGCGCGAGACGCTCCAACCCGAGACGTCGAGACGACGCAAGCCCCGGCACCCCGAGAAGACGCCCTCCATGAAGGTGCAGGCAGAGGTGTCCCATGCCGAGACATCGAGCTCCCCGAGCGAGGAGCACTCGTAGAAGGCCCAGCCCATGTTGCGGCAAGCCGAGAGGTCCCATGTGGAGACATCGATGTCGGAAAGCGACGGACAACCCTCGAACATGGACGAGATGTTCTCGCACGAATGGAGATCCCAGCTGGCAAGGCCAACGCCCACGAGCTCGGAGCAGTTGCAGAACATGCGCTGCATCTCGCGACACGAGGAGGTGTCCCAACCCGTCGCGTCGAGTCGCACGAGCGAGCGGCACCCACAGAACATGCGCCGCATGCAGACGCACGCTGACGTGTCCCAGCCCGCGACGTCGAGACGCACGAGCGACGAACACAGTTCGAACATCGAGCGCATCGTCGTGCAGTGGGAGACGTCCCATCCGCCCAAGTCGAGCGAGGCCAGCGTCGAGCAGCCCTTGAACAAGCCCTCCATGGTGGTGCAGGAGGAGGTGTCCCAGCCCGACACGTCAAGCGACTCCAGACGCACGCAGTCGCGGAACAGCTCGTCCATGTCGGTGGCACGGCTGACGTCCCAACCAGTGACGTCGAGCCTGCGCAGTCCCGTGCAGCCGCGGAACATCCCCGTCATGCACCAGCAGGCATCGAGACGCCAGCCCGAGAGGTCAAGCTCCCCAAGCGAGGTGCAGCCGGAAAACATGTCGGCACACGAGTCGCAAACCGAGAGGTCCCAGCCCGTCACATCGAGTGACTCGAGCGAGAGGCAGCCATAGAAGGCGCAGGCACAGAGCCTGCAGCTCGACATGTCCCAACCCGACAGGTCAAGCTCCACAAGCGAGCGACAACCCGAGAAGGTCCAGCCCAGGTCGCGGATGTTGGCAGTCTCCCAGGAGGAGACGTCCAGCGACACGAGCGACGAGCATCCCTCGAAGGTCCAGCCCAGGCTCATGCAGGCAGAGACGTCCCAATTCGCCACGTCGAGGACGCGCAGCGACGAGCAGCCCTCGAAGGCGTGCCAGAAGATCGAGCAGGCAGAGGTGTCCCATGCGGAGACGTCGAGCTCAACCAGGGACGAGCAGCCAGAGAACGCGTAGGACATGCTCTCGCAGGACGAGAGGTCCCAGGAGGAGACGTCGACATGCCCCAATGCCCTGCAGCCCTTGAACATGCCCGATATGCTCGTGCATGCGGAGAGGTCGAGGTTGCCTCCGCCAACCACTGCCCGCAGGCCGCTGTAGCCCGCGAACAGCAACGAGGCGTCGGCCACGGCGAGCGGCGACTCCACACGCACACGCACCACCGTGGCGCGTGTGGCGGAGTCGAGCGAACGGACGTCAGCCACCCGCACGCCATTCTCGTACGGGCAATCGCCCAGGACGAGGGTCCCGTTGGAAAGAAGCGCCCCGGGAATCACCGGGGCGCTGTCGTTGTCATATGCCTGTTGCGGCATGGTCGTCCCTTCGTAAGGAGGCCTACACCATGACGTGACCGCCATTGTCCATGAGGGTGATGCCGCTCACGCCACGGGCCGCGTCGGAGAGCAGGTACGCGAAGCACTCGGCGACCTCCTCGGCGGGCTGGTAGCCGCGCACGGGACGCACCTTGGCGAAGAGCTCGGTTGCCTTGTCGAGGTCCATGTTGTTCATCTCGGCAAAGCGCTCGTTCACGTGCTTGTGCAGGGCCGTGTAGACGCTGCCCGGTCCCACGCCGTTCACGGTGATGCCATGGGGGGCGAGCGCCTGCGAGAGCGAGCGCATGAGGCCGCGCTCGGCCCACTTGCTCGTGATGTAGACGCCGCTGGGCGGGTCCTGCGTGAACGAGCCCTCGGAGGTGGTAATCACGATGGAACGGGGGCCAAAGGTCTCGCCCTGCGCGATCATCCTCTGGGCGGCGACGCGGCAGCAGAAGAGCGTGCCGTCAACGTTGACGCCCATGACCTTGCGGTAGTCGTCGAGGGAATAGGTGTCGAGGTCGCCGTAGATGAAGATGCCGGCGTTGGCCACGAGGTAGTTGAGGTGGCCAAAGGCACCCTCCAGCTTGTCCATGCCCTCCTCGACCGACTCGAGGCTCGAGATGTCCATGCGAATGGCCAGTGCCTCTCCCCCGGCATCGCGGATGGCCTGGGCCACGCGCTCGGCCTCCGCCTCGTTGATGTCGGCCACGCCCACTGCCATGCCCTCGGCGGCGAGACGCATGCTCACGGCCTCGCCAATGCCGGCGGCTCCGCCAGTCACGAGCACTACGCGCTTGTCATCCATCGCTGACCCCCTAGAGAAGCGTCCGGCCGCCAGCGACCGGGATCGTCTGTCCGGTGATGTGGGCGCCCTGCGCGAGGAACGCCACGAGGGCGGCGATGTCCTCGCCCGAAACGCCCTCGGCGCCCGCGCACACGCCGTTGACACGCACGCCCTTGCGCGCATAGGCCGCCGCCGCGTTGCGCACGAGGCCACGGACACCCCACGAGGTGGTCGACCACAGCACGTCCTCGGCACTGCCGCTGTTGGAGTCGTCATGCGTCACGAGGATGGCGATGCCCTCGGCACCAGCCGCGACGCGGGCGTTGGCATAGGCCTGCAGGCACGTGAACATGCTGTCGAGGTTCTGTGCCCTCATGGCACGCCACTCGTCTGCCGTGCAGGAGAGCCAGTCGAGCGCCTCGTTGGTCCCATGGCAACACACGAGCAGGTCAGCGGCCTCCGCCCCTTCGGGAAGCGAGGCACCCTCGCCCCGGATGGTCGCGTAGCCATGACCGTCCAGATAGTCTGCGACCGACACGCCGAGAGCAGTCTCGGCCCCGGTCACGACGCAGGTCTTGCGTTCTTCCATCTCATCCTCCATGTATCGGGTTGACGGCCTTAGGCCATGATCTTCCTGACTGCGTCAATGACCTTCTGCGCGTTGGGATAGAAGGCCTCGCGCAGTGTTGGCGAGAACGGCACGGTCTCGAAGCGCGCGCCGACTCGGGCGATGGGGGCCTTCAGGTCACCAAAGGCTCGCTCCGCCACGACCGCTGCCACCTCAGCGCCATAGCCACCGCGCTTGATGGCCTGGTGCGCGATGACCAGACGACCCGTCTTGGCGACGGACGCCAGCAGCGTGCCCGTGTCGAGGGGCATGAGCGTGCGCAGGTCGATGACCTCGGCGGATATGCCCTCCTCGGCCAGCTGGCCGGCAGCCTCGAGGACGCGCGCCATCATGGGGCCGTACGACACGATCGTCACGTCGGAGCCCTCGCGCACGATTGCGGCCCTGCCGATCGGAAGCTCGTAGGCCCCTTCAGGAACGTCGGCCTTCATCGACTGCAGCTCCATGGCATCGATGAACAGGACCGGGTCGGGGTCGTTGATGGCGGCCGCCATAAGGCCCTTGGCGTCGTACGGGTTCGAGGGGTACACCACCTTGAGACCGGGCACGTGACAGAAGAGCGCCTCGAGGTCCTGGCTGTGCTGCAGGGCGGCACCGTCCATGGCGCCACTCGCAGCATGGAGCACGACGGGCAGGTGGACCTTGCCGCCGGAGAGCGCCGTGAACTTGGTCACCTGGTTGAGGATCTCGTCCATGGCGACGAGCGTGAAGTCCATGATGTTGAAGTCGACGAGCGGACGCAGCCCCATGGCCGCCGCACCGACGGCAAGCCCCGTGAAGGCCGTCTCGGAGATGGGCGTGTCGAGGATGCGCTCGGGGAAGCGCTTCGCCAGCCCGTAGTAGAGCTTCATGGTGCCACCCCAGGTGATGTCCTCACCGGCGCAGAAGAGGGTATCGTCCGCCTCGAGCTCGGCTGTGATGGCCTGGCGCACGGCCTTGGAGAACGAGACGCGCTGCGTGGGTCCCTGGGGGACGGGGACATCGCCAACGGGGACGTCCCCGGCCTCTGCCTCGGGCACGGGGAAGGGGGCCTCGCGGGCGAAGTCGACGGCCGCGAGCATCTCGGCACGAGCCTCCTCGGCAATGGCATCGAGCTCAGACATGGTGTGGCCAGCCGCCAGCAGCTCGTCACGAGCATGGTCGAGGGGGTCGCGCTCGGCCTTCCAGCGCTCGACCTCCTCCTCCGTGCGGTACTCGCAGGCATCGCCCACGAAGTGTCCCTCGTAGCGGTAGGTCTTGAACTCGAGCAGGACCGGGCCCAGACCCTTGCGGCACTCCCCCACCGCACGGGTGGTGGCCTCGCGGACGGCCGTCACGTCGTTGCCGTCGACGGTCTCTCCACGGAAGCCGTAGGCCTGAGCGCGCGTGGATATGTCGATGATCTTCTGGTGCTTGTCCTGCGGGGTGAAGTACGCCACGCCGTTGTTCTCGACCACGAAGACGACGGGGAGCTTCCAGAGCGCGGCCAGGTTCATGGCCTCGTGCTGGGTGCCACGGTCGGACGCGCCGTCACCAAAGAAGACGACCGTCACGCCACCGGTCCCGCGATACTGCTGCGCGAAGGCGGACCCCACCGCAATGGGGCTACCCGCGCCAACGATGGCATTGGCGCCAAGCATGCCCAGCTCGGGGGCCGAGAGGTGCAGCGAACCCAAACGCCCGCCGCCGTAGCCGGCCTCCTTGCCAAAGACCTCGGCCATCATGGGCTTGGGATCCCCGCCACAGGCGAGGCAGTGCCCGTGCCCGCGATAGTTGCTCACCACACGGTCGCGGTCGTCGAGGACCGAGCAGACGCCCGCGGCAATGGCCTCCTGGCCAATGGAGAGGTGCGACGACCCTGGGATGGACCCGTCATGCACGACATCGCGCACCGTCTCCTCGAAGGTGCGGATGCGAACCATCATGCGGTAGAGGTCGAGCGGGTCGTTTTGCGTGAGCATCGTGGCCCCCTTTCACAACATACGTCAACAGGCATATCGTCCGGGAAAGGAGGCTCATGTTCGATGTGCACGACAGCCGAAAAAAGCGGGATAAAGTTGGCCTTCTGTGGAACTATACGACGAGTGGCTCGGCCTCGAGCACGGCGGCCGCCATCTCGGCGACAGTCCATCGCCGGGCGGAGCCCTCCCCCATCATGCCCGCAAGTGCCTGCTCGCAGAGACCCAGCACGCGGGACTCGCTGACGTCGCGCACGCCAAGCTCGACCAGCGATGCGGGAAGGCCCACGCCATGCAGGAAGCGCACCCACTCGCCCACCGCGTCACGCTCGCCAGCGGCGACGAGCTCCGCGGGCACGCAGGCACCCACGACCTCGCCATGCATGCGACCACGCACGTCCGGGTCGGCCGAGAGGGCCTC
>CAMPCT010000151.1 GCA_946647055.1 uncultured Atopobium sp.
CCCATGGAGGAAGAGAAGAAAGTCAGCTTGGCAGGTACGGTCCTGTTCACGATCTGCTCGATCATCGCACTCGACTCGTTCGTCGCGCCGTCCATCGTCGGCGTGTCGTCCATCACGATCTGGATCATCTCCGCAATCCTGTTCTTCCTGCCCTACGGTCTGCTCAATGCCGAGCTGGGCTCCACGTATCCCGATGACGGCGGCATCGTCAGCTGGGTCGAGCGCGCCTTTGGCGAGTGGCCGGGCGTCCTCGTTGGCTGGATGTACTGGATCAACGTGGCCTTCTGGATGCCCGCGGTCTTCACCGCCTTCTCCGGCTGGCTCAACCTTGCCCTGTTCCCCAACATGAGCACCCTCATGATGGGCGTCCTTGCTGTCATCATGTGCTGGGTCGTCGTCTACATCGGCGTCACCGGCATCGAGCTGTCGGTCTTCTTCTCCAACATCCTGGGCTTCGTCAAGGCTGCCATCCTGCTGCTCCTTGGCCTCATGGGTGTCATGTACGGCATCAAGTTTGGCTTTGCCAACGACTTCTCCGCCGCCAACTGGATCCCCACCATGGACGACACGATCGTCTACGTCGCCGTCATCGTCTATGACCTGCTCGGCTTCGAGCTCATCGGCTCCATCGGCTCCAAGATCGACAACCCGGGCAAGACCGTCCCCCTGATGACCGTCATCGCCGGCGCCGCCCTCACGTTCCTGTTCGCCTTTGGTACCTTTGGCGTCCTCTCCGCCATCCCCGCGGCCGAGATCGACGAGGTCGACGGCTTTGTGTACGCGCTCCAGGAGCTCTGCAAGGTCTGGGGTCCGCTCGAGCAGCCCGTCTTCTACATCATCATCGGCGGTGCCATCATCTCGCTGGTCGCCAACATGATCACCTGGAGCCTCGGCGCCAACGAGGCCTTCATGGCCGCCGGCATCGACCAGCGCTCCAAGTTCCTTGCCCACCGCAGCGAGAAGCACGGCACGGCCGACAACCTGTACTACATCATGGGCGTCATCTCCACGCTGCTGATCATCCTCAACTACTCGCTCTCCGGCGACGCCAACGACATCTTCTGGGCGATCTTCAGCTTCTCGTCCATCGTCTTCATGGCCAACTACCTGTTCATGTTCCCGGCTGCCGTCAAGCTCAAGTACTCCGACGACACCCCGCGCCAGTACGAGGTTCCTGGTGGCAAGGCGGGCATGTGGGTCTGCGCGGTCCTCAGCTTCGCCTTCGTGCTCCTGGCCATCTACTTCCTCATCGACTGGGACTTCACCGGCTACACCTTCTGGATGGAGCTCATCGGTACGGCGCTCACCGTCGCGAGTGGTTGGTGGCTCTATAAGGTCGGAAAGAAGAAGGAAGCCTAGTTTCCACTGCGTCGAACTTTGGCGTGCCAGTCGTGGCTGGCACGCCTTTTGCTAAGGAGGCATGACAATGAAGGTCATCAAGGATTCGACGCCCAAGGCGGACGGCTTCCGCATGCCCGGCGAGTTCGAGCCGCACGACGCCTGCTGGATGCTCTGGCCCCAGCGTCCCGACGTCTGGCGCTTTGGCGGCAAGCCCGCACAGGAGGCGTTTGTCGAGGTCGCCACGGCCATCTCCAAGTTCGAGACGGTCTTCATGGGTGTCAGCTGCGACCAGTACGAGAACGCCTGCAACATGCTGCCCGACAACATCCGCATCGTCGAGCTCTCCTGCGACGACGCCTGGATGCGCGACATGGGTCCCACCTTCGTGAGGAACGACGAGGGCGTCGTGCGCGCCGTCGACTGGAAGTTCAACTCCTGGGGTGGCCTCGAGTGGGGCGCCTACTTCCCCTGGGACAAGGACGTCCAGGTCTGCCGCAAGGTCTGCGAGATCTGTGGCGTCGACACCTACAAGACCGGCGACTTCGTCCTCGAGGGCGGCTCCATCCACACCGACGGTGACGGCACCGCCGTGGTCACCGAGGAGTGCCTGCTCAACCCCGGGCGTAACCCGCAGCTCACCAAGGAGCAGATCGAGGAGAACCTCAAGCAGTACATGGGCGTCGACAAGGTCATCTGGCTCAAGCGCGGCATCTACCTCGACGAGACCAACGGCCACGTCGACAACATCTGCTGCTTCGCGCGCCCGGGCGAGGTCATGCTCGCCTGGACCGAGGACGAGGATGACCCCCAGTACGAGATCTCCGTCGAGTGCCTGGAGATCCTCGAGAACACCCCCGACGCCAAGGGCCGCAAGCTCAAGGTCAACAAGCTCAACTGCCCCAAGCCCGTCCTCATCACCAAGGAGGAGGAGAAGGGCGTCGACGTCAAGGAGGGCTCCATCCCGCGCGTCGAGGGCGAGCGCCTGGCCGCCTCCTACGTCAACTACTACTGTGCCAACGGGGGCATCGTGATGCCGCTCTTCGACGATCCCGCCGACGAGGCCGCCATGGCCAAGATGCGCGAGGTCTTCCCCGACCGCGAGGTCGTGGGCATCTATGCCCGCGAGATCCTGCTTGGTGGCGGCAACATCCACTGCATCACCCAGCAGCAGCCCAAGGCCGGCATCTAGCGACACGCAGACAGCCCAAACAAAGAAAGGGAGGCGCCACGGCGCCTCCCACATTTGTCTGGTGCGCCCAGGGGGACTCGAACCCTCAACCATCGGATTAGAAGTCCGGTGCTCTATCCATTGAGCTATGGGCGCCTGCGTCCGCTCGGCGGACACGGCGAGATTGTAGCACTCGGGATGGGCTATCCTCTTGTCAAGGTAAGCAATGGGAGAGGAGATTGTCATGGCAGTTGTAGACGATGTGAAGGCGTTCATGGACGAGTGCGGCTATTACTTCCTTGCGACCGTCGAGGGCGACCAGCCTCGCGTGCGGCCCTTCGGCGCCCATGCGGTGATCGACGGCAAGCTTTACCTCCAGTCGGGGAAGAAGAAGGCGGTCGCCCACCAGCTCGAGGCAAATCCCAAGGTCGAACTGTGTGCTTCCAAGCCGGATGCCTGGATTCGCATCACGGGAAAGCTCGTCGAGGACCCACGCATCGAGGTCCAGCAGACCTTCCTGGACGCCAATCCTGGCCTCAAGAGCATGTATGCCGCGGGTGACGGAAACACCGCCGTGTACTACTTCGATGATGCCGAAGTAGGATTCTTCTCGTTCGTTTCAGCTCCTCGCGTGGAAAAGATTTGATTGTCGCTTGCATTGTCGCGTGGATTGGTTACTATTATCTAGCTGCTTTTCGAGGTGGCCAAACGGTGGGAGTGGCTCAGTTGGCAGAGCGCTGGGTTGTGGCCCCGGAGGTCGAGGGTTCGAGTCCCTTCACCCACCCCATTTGGCAGCCTTGTCAAAGGAATATGGACCGGTAGCTCAGCTGGTAGAGCAGGGGACTCTTAATCCCAAGGTCCAGGGTTCGAATCCCTGCCGGTCCACCATGCATTTCTCTGGGACGCGCCTCGTGCGCGTCTCTTTTTGTTAGGGGCCGCCCTCGGTCGTCCGCCATGCATTCGTCCGCCGTTTCCTTCCAGACGCTGGTTTTGCTTCGACGTGGTTTTCCAATTGCGTCATACTAAGAGGGTATGCTCTAGGAGAGGAGCTTCGCGTGATCTATACCGTGACGTTCAACCCTGCAATTGACTACGTCATGCATCCGCTCACGCTGGACATGGGCTTCACCAACCGCTCGTCGAGCGAGGAGTTCCATGTTGGCGGCAACGGCATCAATGTCTCTGGCATCCTCAACGAGCTGGGAGTCGCCAACACGGCACTTGGCTTCCTTGGTGGCTTCACCGGCGACTACGTCCTCGAGACCCTCCAGAACAAGGGCATCACTTGTAACTTCGTCCGGCTCGACAAGGGGTACACCCGCATCAACGTCAAGCTCAGCGGCATCGTCATGTCCATGGTCAACGGCATGGGCCCCAAGATCAGCCAGAAGAAGGTCGACGAGCTCTTCCGCCGCATGGACACCATTGGCGAGGGCGACACCGTCGTGCTCACGGGGTCCATCCCGTCGTGCCTGCCCGATGACATGTACGACATCATCATGACCCGCCTGCGCGGCCGCGGCATCCGCTTTGTCGTGGATGCCCCCGGCACCCTCCTGCTCCAGGCGCTCCAGGCCAAGCCCTTCTTCATCAAGCCCAACAACCATGAGGTCGGTCGTCTCTTCAACGCCCGTCCCGAGACTCCCGAGGACTGCCTGCCCTATGCGCGCATCCTCCATGACCGCGGTGCCGCAAACGTCCTCGTGAGCTGTGGCAAGCATGGCAGCGCCCTGCTCGACGAGAACGGCGAGGAGCACATCACCGCCGTGCCGCCCATCCGTCTGGTCAACGCCACCGGCGCTGGCGACTCCATGGTTGCCGGCTTCCTTGCCAAGGTCGACGAGGGCGCCGACTATGATCGTGCCCTGCGTTTCGCGTCGGCGTGCGGGTCGGCAACCGCATCGAGCAAGGGTCTCGCCAAGCGCGAGACCATCGACCGACTTGCCGCCCTCCTCGATGAGGTCATGGACGGAAAGGCGGGGGAGAAGGCGTCTGCACGGGCCAAGGCCGGCGCCAAGAAGACAGAGGGCTAGTCGTGGAAAGCCGTCCTGTGTGGGCGGCTTTCTGCTAAGCGATAGGTTCGACGTGTTCCACAAGGCCCCATGGGGCAAAGAAGGGAAGGGTTTCCAATGTTCGAGGGCATCAACGCATCTGACGGCATCGGGATTGGCGTGGCGCAGGTTGCCATCGAGCCAGACCTCTCGTTCGTCCCCACGGCCCCCGAGGATGCAGTGGCCGAGAAGGCGCGCTACGACGCGGCAATCGCCAAGTTCATCGACATGACGAATGTCCAGATCGAGCGCATGACCGCCTCCGTTGGCCCCGAGGCCGCCATGATCATGGCAGCCCATATCGAGTTTGCCGAGGACGAGGGCATCAAGGAGCAGGTTGCCGCCGACATCGCCTCCGGCAAGTGCGCCGAGCAGGCCGTGTCCGAGGCCTACGACATGTACTACAACATGTTCGCCTCCATGGACGACGAGATCTTCCGCGAGCGCGCCGCCGACGTCGCCGACGTCAAGACGGGGCTGCTCGCCAACCTGCTGGGCAAGGAGGTTATCGACCTCTCCGTCCTTCCCGAGAACTCCGTCGTCGTCGTGCACGAGCTCACCCCGTCCATGACGGCCGACATCGACAAGGACAACGTCGTCGCCATCGTCACCGAGACCGGTGGACGCACCTCGCACTCCGCCATCATCGCCCGTGCCCTCGAGATTCCTGCGGTCCTCTCCGTCGCCGACGTCACCAAGCAGGTCAAGAGCGGTGACATGCTCATCGTCGATGGTGGCAAGGGACAGGTCATCGCCGAGCCCAGCGCCGCCGAGCTCGAGGCCTACCGCCTCGAGGCCAAGAAGCTCGCCGAGGAGAAGGCCGCCCTCGAGGCGTTCCGCGGCCTGCCCACCAAGACCGCTGACGGCCACGAGGTCCTGCTCGTCGCCAACATCGGCAACCCCGAGGACGCCAACGGCGCCCTCGAGCACGATGCCGAGGGCGTGGGCCTGTTCCGCTCCGAGTTCCT
>CAMPCT010000152.1 GCA_946647055.1 uncultured Atopobium sp.
CGCCATCGCCGACGTGCTTCGCAGTGGGGGAGAGGGGACGATCGCCGGCCTCAAGGACGCCATGGGCGGCATCAGCCGCAAGTTCGCGGTGCCGCTGCTCGAGGCGTTCGATGCCGAGGGATTCACGGTGCGTGACGGAGCCGCGCGAAAGCTCCGCAAGGGATAGGATGGCGTGCGGCTGGGTCCACACCATCTGATTCGACACCTCGTGGTCTGAGTTGTGATTGCAAGATATAGATGTTCTGCTACGATTGATTGGATTTATAAATTGCTATAAAATAATCGCGGCAATCAATCAGATTGTCCTACGGAGACGGATGGGTCCTGGTGGGTCCCGCGGCCTTCAAAGCCGTTGTGAGGCGAGCAGACGTCTCGGGTGTGTTCGATTCGCACACGTCTCCGCCAATTGCATCTCTTCTGCTTTGGCCTCCCACGTTCTCGTTGGGGGGCTAAACTGTCTGAAAGGCTCGAGTCGTCACTGTGTGCCGTTCGCCGACACATCTGTTGATATTGGGTGGACTCCCCTAATATTTACTATTGAGTATTGAAATGGCTATTCATAAATAATATTATCGCGATAAGATAACTTGCGTGTGAGATGTCTCACGCGCAAGCAGGAAACGACCGGATACGGTCCTGACGTAGGGAGCAAAAGGTATGGAGAACGTGTACGACGTCATTATCCTGGGTGCTGGTCCTGCTGGTCTCACCGCTGGTCTCTATGCGGGCCGTAGCCGCCTGAAGGCCCTCATCATCGAGAAGGGCATCGATGGTGGCCAGATCGCCATCACCAACGAGATCGAGAACTACCCCGGCCAGATGGTCGACGAGGAGGAGTCCGGCCCCTCCCTGATCGCCCGCATGACCAAGCAGGCCGAGAAGTTCGGCTGCGAGCGCGTGAGCGACACCATCACCTCCGTCGAGCTCGAGGGTGAGGTCAAGAAGCTCGTCGGCAAGAAGGGCGAGTACCTCGCCAAGGCCGTCATCGTCGCCACCGGCGCCCACTCCCGTCCCATCGGCTGCGTCAACGAGGCCCAGTTTGTGGGCAAGGGCATCTCCTTCTGCGCCACCTGCGACGCCAACTTCTTCACCGACCTCGAGGTCTACGTGGTCGGCGGCGGCGACAGCGCCGTCGAGGAGGCCATGTACCTCACCGGCTTCGCTCGCAAGGTCACCATCATCCACCGTCGTGACGAGCTCCGCGCCGCCAAGTCCATCCAGGAGAAGGCCTTTGCCAACCCCAAGCTCGACTTCATGTGGAACAGCGTCGTCGAGGAGGTCGGCGGCGACGAGGGCGTCCTGGCCAAGATGAAGGTCCGCAACACCGTGACCAACGAGATCACCGAGATCGAGGCTGACGAGGACGACGGCCTGTTCGGCCTGTTCGGCTTCATCGGCTTCCTCCCCAACACCGACCTCTTCGAGGGCCAGATCGAGATGGAGCGCGGCTACATCGTCACCGACGACGACATGAAGACCAATATCCCCGGTGTCTTCGCCGCTGGTGACCTCCGCAAGAAGAGCCTGCGCCAGGTCGTCACCGCGGCCGCCGACGGTGCCATTGCCGCCACCCAGGCCTACAAGTACCTCGAGGGCTAAATCTATCGCATTCGCTGTTTGTGTAATGGGTAACATGGCTGTAAGCCACTACGAAAGGAGATAGCACCATGAGCATGCTCGAACTCGACAAGAAGACGTTCGCCCCCGAGGTCCTCGAGGCCGAGGGCGCCGTCCTCGTTGACTTCTACGGCGACGGCTGCGTTCCCTGCGCCGCCCTCATGCCGCACGTGCACGAGCTTTCCGACAAGTATGACGGCCAGCTCAAGTTCTGCGCCCTCAACACCACCAAGGCCCGTCGCGTCGCCATCGGCCAGCAGGTCATGGGCCTTCCCACCGTTGCCATCTTCAAGGACGGCCAGAAGGTCGAGGAGGTCGTCAAGGACGACGCCACGCCCGAGTCCGTCGAGGAGATGATCAAGCGCTACATCTAAGCGCTTCCCCCTTTTGGAATCAGCGTGTTGCCAGTGCACGTTGATGTAACTACCGGTAGTTTTTGCTTTGAGGAATGGAAAGGAGTGAAGATGAGCATTTTAGCCGGCAAGAAAGTCGTCGTAATCGGCGACCGAGATGGCGTGCCCGGCGAGGCAATTTCTGCCTGCGTCGAGACGGCTGGCGGAGAAGTCGTGTTCTCTTCGACTGAGTGCTTCGTCTGAACCGCCGCTGGCGCCATGGACCTGGAGAACCAGAGGAGGGTCAAGGAGTTCGCCGAGCAGTTCGGCCCCGAGAACGTCGTCGTTGTCGTGGGTGCGTCTGAGGGTGAAGCCGCCGGTCTGGCCGCTGAGACGGTCGAGGCTGGAGACCCCACGTTCGCTGGTCCATTGACGGGAGTCCAGTTGGGACTCGCTTGCTACCACGTGTGCGAACCTGAGATGAAGCAGGAGTTTGACGAGGCTGTCTATGATGACCAAGTTGGCATGATGGAGATGGTCCTCGATGTGGATGACATCATCGAAGAGATGACGAGCATTCGCGAAGACTACTGCAAGTACTAAGTGCTGAATAGCAGGTTCTCTCACGAACCGCCATCAAAGCAGGGATCGGGCGGCGGTTGCGTCGCCCGATTCTTTATAAACAGTCCTTTAACAAGACCGCAGGCAATTCCATGAGGTGCTTCAGATAGCGTTTTTCTGGCTCACCTTCATCTCGTGCCGACGGTTCTCACGAATGCGAGGTAAGCATGAAAAGTGTTATCAAGGGCACCGGCTACGTTCTCGTCCACACCCCTGACATGGTCATCGAGAACGGCGCCACCCAGACCACCGAGCGCGTGGTCAACCCCGAGGGCGAGTACCTCAAGGAGCTTCCCAAGCACATCCGTACGTGGGATCAGGTCCTCGAGTACTGGCCCAACCAGGTCTACATTGGCAACAAGACGCCCGACGACCTGAAGGAAGTCCCCTTCCCCTGGTACGACAAGCCCTGTGAGGTCAAGGACCGCTACGGCAAGTTCGGCCAGATGATGCCGCAGGCCGAGTTCTACCTGCTCATGCAGGTCGCCGACGTCTTCGACCTGGTCGACCTCGAGGCCGGCTTCGTGGCCGCCAACAAGGAGGCCTTCGCGGCCAACAAGGTCATCTCCGAGGACCTCGTCGCCCGCGTCAAGGACGGCGTCTCCATCGATGCCATCAAGAACGCCATCGACAACGAGGCCGCCGAGCCCCTGTTCATGAACGGCGAGGTCGTCGGCTGCGTCAAGCGCGCCCACGAGATCGACGTGAACCTCTCCGCCCACACCATGCTTGAGAACCTCGTCTCCAAGGCGTCCTCCGTCCTCGCCCTGATCACCGCCATCGACTCCACCGGCATCGCCAAGGAGGACGTCCAGTATGTCATCGACTGCTCCGAGGAGGCCTGCGGCGACGTCCTGCAGCGTGGCGGCGGCAACTTCGCCAAGGCCGCTGCCGAGATCGCCGGCCTGGTCAACGCCACCGGCTCCGACACCCGTGGCTTCTGCGCCGGCCCGTCGCACGCCCTGATCGAGGCCGCCGCCCTCATCCAGGCTGGTGCCTACGACTGCATCGCCGTCACCGCCGGCGGCTGCACCGCCAAGCTCGGCATGAACGGCAAGAGCCACGTCGAGAAGGGCATGCCGGTCCTCGAGGACATGCTCGGCGGCTTCTGCATCATCCTCACCAAGAACGACGGCGTTAACCCCGAGATCAACCTCGAGGCCATCGGCCGCCACAAGGTCGGCACCGGCTCCGCCCCGCAGGCCGTCATCCAGAGCCTCGCCTACGATCCCCTCGATCAGCTTGGCCTGCAGCCCACCGACATCGACCGCTTCTCGCCCGAGATGCAGAACCCCGACATCACCAAGCCCGCCGGCGCTGGTGACGTGCCCGAGGCCAACTACAAGATGATCGCCGCCCTGGGCGTCAAGAAGGGCGCCATCGAGAAGAAGGAGATGCCCAACTTCATCAAGCAGCACGGCATCACCGGCTTCGCCCCCACCCAGGGCCACATCCCGTCTGGCGTGCCTTCCATCGGCTTCCTGCGCGACCTCATGCTCGCTGGCGACATCAAGCGTGCCATGATCATCGGCAAGGGCTCCCTGTTCCTGGGCCGCCTGACCAACCTGTTCGACGGCACCTCCTTCATCATCCAGGCCAACAGCGGTGAGGCCGAGGCCCCCGCGGCCGCCGACGAGGGCGAGGTCCGCACCATGGTCGCCAAGTTCATGCGCGAGTTCGCCGAGAGCATGCTCGACGCTGCAGAGTAGGGGGTTTTTCAATGAGCTCTCTGGAGAAGAAAGTCGCCGAGGTCTTCATGGAGATCGCCGACGGCCTGGAGACCGGCCAGTTTGGCTCGCGTCCCAAGATCGCCCTGACGGGCATGGGCAGCGAGCATGGCGAGGAGAACTCCATGGCTGCCGCGCGCATCGCCGCCGAGGCCGGCGTCGACGTGTACTACATCGGTTCCCTCGAGGACCCCGCCGTCACCACCGTCAAGGTCGCTGACGACGAGGAGGGTCACGCCAAGATGGACGAGCTGCTTGACAGCGGCGAGGTCGACGGCGCCGTGACCATGCACTATCCGTTCCCCATCGGCGTGAGCACCGTCGGCCGTGCCATCACTCCGGCCCTGGGTCGTGAGATGTTCATCGCCAACACCACGGGCACCTCCTCGGGTGACCGCATCGAGGGCATGATCCTCAACGCCATCTACGGCATCATCACCGCCAAGGCCAGTGGCATCGCCAACCCCACGGTGGGCATCCTCAACGTCGATGGCGCCCGTCAGTGCGAGCTCGCCCTCAAGGAGCTTGCCGAGAACGGCTACCCCATCACCTTTGCCGAGTCCTCCCGCGCCGACGGTGGCTGCGTCCTGCGTGGCAACGACGTCCTGCGTGGCACCCCCGACATCCTGGTGACCGACTCCCTCACGGGCAACGTCCTCACCAAGATGCTGGCCGCCTTCACCTCCGGCGGTTCCTTCGAGACCACCGGCTATGGCTACGGCCCCGGCATCGGCAAGGGCTATGACAAGCTCGTGCTCATCATCTCCCGCGCCTCCGGCGCCCCGCTGGTGGCCAACGCCCTCAAGTTCGCCGGCGATCTGGTCAAGAACAACGTCTTCGCCATCGCCAAGGCCGAGTTCGAGGCTGCCGAGAAGGCCGGCCTTGCCGCCGTCATCGAGAAGCGCAAGCCCAAGCCTGCCGCCGCCGCGGCCGAGGAAGAGGTCGTCGCCCCGCCCAAGGAGCCCTGCACCTCCTCCATCCCCGGCATCGAGGTCATGGACCTCGAGGACGCCGTCAAGGTCCTGTGGAAGGCCGGCATCTACGCCGAGTCCGGCATGGGCTGCACCGGCCCGCTCGTCATGATGAGCGACGCCAACGCCGAGCGCGCGGCCCAGCTCCTCAAGGAGGCCGGCTTCATCGGCTAGGCCTTTGCCGAGGCGAGCATCGTCGTTTGACGTGAGAAACGAGGCGCAGCAGGTCGTATGCCTGCTGCGCCTCTTCTTGTC
>CAMPCT010000153.1 GCA_946647055.1 uncultured Atopobium sp.
AAGGGCTGCTCCTCGTACGGGGTGCCCTTGGCCTCCTCGCCGGTGAGCACGCCCATGTAGTGGAGCTCGTCGCCGGAGATGACGGTGAGCATGTCGGAGGTGTCCAGCTCGAACCACATGGGACCGTGCTCGGTGGGCGTGGATCCGTCGAGCAGGATGGGGTTGCCGCCAAAGGCGAAGCCCGTGTAGAGGTACAGGCGGCCGTCGTCGTCCTTGAGGCAGCCCGGGTCGAACTGGAACGGCTCTCCCCTCTTGCCGATGGGCGTGCCATCCTGGTAGCGCACGTAGCCGTAGAACTCGTACTTGCCGGCGGGCTCGTCGCACACGGCGACCGAGATCATCTTGGTGCCACCCATGAAGTAGTAGAGGTAGTAGCGGCCATCGTCGCCCACCACCATGTCGGGGGCGGCCAGGCCGTTGGTGATGCGGTTCTTGGGAGCGGCCGGGTCCTGCTCGCGACGGTAGATGCAGCCGTGGTAGGTCCAGTTGCCCAGGTCGTCCACGGGCGCCGACCAGCACACGTAGTCGCCCAGGCAGAAGTTGATGCCGTTGAACAGGTCGTGTGATCCATACACGTAGACACGCCCGTCCACGATGTGGGGCTCTGCGTCGGGCACATACTCCCAACTGGGCAGATATGGGTTGAACGCCTGCTTGGTCTTCATCCGCTCTCCCTCCGTGTCTGACTTTTTTGCCGATTCCGGCACAATATCTTCACAAGTATCGAAAAGGGCGCAGGTTTTGTATTTCACTAATCTGCGCTTTTGTTCGCTAATCCAAGACAATCGCTCGTCCGACGTCACTCCATCCGCTCATCCAGGAACTCGCCCAGCTCGTCGAGGGTCTCCTCCGCATAGAGCGGGTCGCTCGCGTGTCCCATGCCCGGCTCGAGCCGGTAGCACACCGCGTCCTCCCCCAGCTCCCGCGAGAGCTGTTCGGCCAGACGTTCCGAGTGCAGGTAGGGCACCGTGATGTCGGCGTCGCCGTGGATGATCCACGCCGAGAGGCCAGAGAGATCGTTCTCCTCCACGTAGGTGTGAGGGTCGTAGTAGGCCCGCTCCTCGAGCGTCATCTCGGAGACGTTCCTGCGGAACCATGCCGACTCGAAGTCCTCGTAGCCCATGAGCAGGTCCGGGCTGGCCCAGGAGTTGGCGACGGCAAGCACCGGCGCGGGGATGCCGAGCTCTGCCCAGTCCGCCTCGCCCGTGTCGTTGTCGACGTGCCCGTAGTAGTCCACGAGGACGTCCACGTGCGCAGAGACGTCGCCAAGCTGGTCCTGGCCGACGAAGGTCAGGTCGTTGAACTGGTCGTCATTGGTGACGGCGCACATCACCGCCAGATAGCCGCCCGCCGACTCGCCGAAGACCGCGATGCGCGAGGCGTCGTAACCGTACTCGTCCGCATGCGCGCGCAGGTAGCGGATGGCCGCCTTACAGTCGCAGACCGCCCCGGGGAAGGGCTCCTCCTGCGCCAGGCGGTAGTTGACGGACGCGCAGGCATAGCCGCGGTCGCGGAAGTGGCGGTACATGAGCTGGGCCTGCCTCGTCTGGGAGTCACCCAGCACGAAGCCGCCGCCATGGATGATGACGAAGAGCTTGGGCGTCTTCCCGTCCTCCGCGTCGGGCACGTAGAGGTCGAGGTACTGGCTCTCGGAGTCCATGGCATAGCGGACTCCCAGGTAGCTGGTGCCGCCATCCCATTCCGCAGACTCGTCGAGCGGCACCGACCCCACCGTCAGGTTGCACCAGACGGCCCGGGCCGCCTTGGGGTAGGCGGCCACGAGGCCCACGACGGCAGCACATGCGACGAGGGCGATTCCCCCAATCACGCGTGCAACGGTCTTCCCCATGGCTCCTCCCCTTTCCCGTCGACGCTCATCTGGCGTTGGACAGTCGGTATTGCTGTGGCGTCATGCCCGTCTCGCGCTTGAAGGCGGTCTGGAAATGGCTCTGGGACGAATAGGCGAGCTGCGCAGAGACCTCGCCAATCGAGAGCTTGGAGAAGCGCAGGAGGGCCTTTGCCTCCTCCAGGCGCATCTTCGCGATGTAGCGGCTCGTCGTCATGCCGGTCTCATGCTTGAACTTGGCGGAAAGGTATTCGGGCGAGAGCCCGACGTCGTCGGCGAGCTCACGCACGGAGACCTGCTCGTGATGGTGGTCGTGGATGTAGCGGATGGCCCGCACGATGTCCTTGTCCTTGATGCCCGGGAAGGACAGCTGGCGGACCAGCAGGCAGTAGCTCATGGGGATGATCCGGGAGCTGGCCAGCTCGAGGAGCTCGTCACCGGTGACGCAACCCAGGATGCGAGACGAGAGCCTGCTGTTGAGCTTGTAGGCGATGCGCCTGGAGACACCGCCCCCGATGGCGGCGTGGAGGCAGATTGCGTTGTGCGCGGCAAGCAGGTACCGGAGATGGGTCGTGGGGTCGACACCCTCTGGGGGATTGCTCACCTCGGGCATGGCGATGTGCATCAACGGCTCGAGCTCCCCAGAGCTCACGTAATGGGATATCTGCTCCTCCAAGGTGATGATCTCGTAGGCAGCAAGGTCGTCATCGACGGCATCAAGGCCGTCGAAGTCCCCCACGAGGTCGGCAATCTCCCTGAGCACCCCTTCCTCAAGCGGGACGGTCGGGTCGATCACATGGCCGTTGGCAGTCGTCATCGTCGGCTTCCCATCAGGCCATGCGCTCGTCGGCAAGCGCGCGCAGGTCGGCATCACAGGCCTCGAGCTCGCTCGCGGTCATGTGGTAGTTCTGGCCCAGGCCCTGTGTCTGGAGCTCGCGCAGGGTCCTGTCATGGTCGAAGCGCGTGGCGACGAAGTCGAAGTCGTCCACGTGGCGGCGCAGGACCTCGGAGGTGTCGGTGGTCTCGAGGATGCGGCCGAGCGTCCAGTCGGCGGTGGGCACGCGCCGCAGCGGCTCGGTGGTCTCGTAGGACACCTCGTAGGAGCCGGGCCCCAGCTCGCGACCGCCCAGGCGCTCGTAGGCGTCGTCCGGGGCAAGCGGCAGCTCGACCTCGGCGGTCGCCCCAAAGGGCACGGTGACGCGGACGGTCAGCCCATCCTCGCCCTGGCACTCCCAGGCAACGTGCCACCTGCCGGCGGCGGTGCCCTGCGAGATGCAGACGGAGCCCAGGCGCCAGTCGACGCGCGGCGCGATGCGCGCAGTGGCATAGCCGGGCGTCGTGGGGACGAGGCCTGCCGCATACGAGAACAGCCACTCGACGATGGAGCCATAGGAGTAGTGGTTCATCGAGTTCATGTCGATGCCGGTGATGTGGCCGGTCTCGTCGAGCGAGTTCCAGCGCTCCCAGATGGTGGTGGCCCCCAGGTTCACGGCGAAGAGCCAGCTGGGGTAGTCCTCGTTGAGCAGCAGGTCGTAGGCCTCGCGGTCGAGCCCCACCCGGGAGAGCGCGGGGCAGATGAGCGGGGTGCCGCAGAATCCGGTCGTCAGGTGGTTGTCGTTGAGCTGCAGCATGCTACGCAGGCGCTGCCTCGACCATGCCTGGTTGCCCAGCCCATAGGTGAGCGAGAGCACGTAGGCGGTCTGCGTGGTCACAGCACAGCGGCCGGTCGCGGTGAAGTACTCCGCCGCAATCCAGGAGCGCACGCCATCAGCGACCTGGTCATAGCGGTCGGCCATGGCCGTGCGCCCGAGCACGCGCGCGGCGTCGGCCACGATGCGGGCGCTCCTCCAGTAGTAGACGTAGGCGATGAGACCCTCGTCGGTACCGCCCTTGCGTCCGCCGCGGTCGGTCGAGTCGAGGGAGAGCCAGTCGCCGTAGTGGAACTCGCGACCCCAGCCGTGGTCCTCGCCGTCGACGCGGCCGATCCAGTCGACCCAGGCGCACATGGCGTCGAAGTGCTCGGCCAGGATGGAGGGGTCGCCCTCCGCCAGGTACATGTTCCAGGGAATGAACGTGGTGGCGTCGCCCCAGATGGCAGAGCCGTGAGGCTGGCCAAACGAGGGGATGACCCAGGGCACGCCGCCATCGCGCGCCTGCTGCTCGAGGGCCATGTCGTAAAGGTACTTGCGGTAGAACGCATAGGGTTCGGCCAGGCGCAGGGCCGTGCCCGAGAACACGTTGGCGTCGCCCGTCCAGCCCATGCGCTCGTCGCGCTGCGGGCAGTCGGTGGGGGTGTCGAGGAAGTTGTCGCGCATGCCCCAGCGTGCGTTCGAGATGAGCTGGTTCACCTTGGAGCTGCCGGTCACGATGGTGCCCCGCTGGGAGTCGAAGTCGGAGTAGAGCGCCACGCCCGTGAAGTCGGCCGGGTCGAGGTCGCGGATGCCCTCGACCTTGACGTACTGGTAGCCATAGAAGGTGAATGCGGGGCTGATGGTCTTCTCGACGCCATCGCTCACGTACCAGAACTCGGCCTTTGCCGTGCGCAGGTTGCCGCGATAGAAGTTGCCGTCCTGGAGGAGTTCGCCAAACTGCAGGTGGATGAGGGTGCCGGCGGCCTCCCGAACGTGCAGGCGGAAGGTGCCCGCGATGTTCTGGCCAAGGTCGAGCACCCGCTCTCCCGCAGGGGTGCGGACGAGCGCGGGCGAGAAGGTCTCATGCGCCACGACGGGCAGGCTCAGGCGATCGTGGAGCCTCGCCGTCGCCTGTGCGGCGACCTCGGGGTCGAGCGGCGTCGCCTGAACCGGCTCCATGGGCGCGAGCATGTCGTCACGGTGCTCGCCGTCGTAGATGTTCGAGAAGGTGATGGTGCTGCGGGTGACCTCCCAGGTCCCATCGGTGCCGATGACCTGCTCGGAACCATCGGCATAGGTCACGCGGAGCTCGGCGATGAGGCGCCAGTCGTTGCCATACCAGCCTTCGTCAGAGAGGATGAAGCTGAAGCGCCCGCTGTACCAGCCATGGCCCAGCATGATCGAGAGCAGGGGCGTCTCGTTGGCCTCGCGGGCAGCGGTCAGCTGGTCGGTGATGTCGTAGGTCTGGTACTGGAGCCACCGGTCGTAGGCGTGCGTGCCGGGGGCAAGGTACTCGTGGCCCACGTGATGGCCGTCGATGTACGCCTTGTAGACGCCCAGGCCGCACACGCACAGGCGCGCCGAGACGATCTGCACGCCTGCGAGGTCGAGCTCCTTCGAGAACACCGGGTGGCGCGGCTCGGCATAGTCGCAGGTGACCCACTGGGCTGCCCAGGGCTCTCCCATCTTGCCCGTCTCGAACCAGGAGACGTCGCTCGTCGCCTCCTCGCCAGCGTCCGTACGGACGGAGACCTGCCACTCGTAGCGCGTGCGCGGCACGAGCGGCACCTCGAGCGCGCAGGCCTTGGCATCGAGCGTGGCCCAGCCGGTATCGGCGACATTGGCGCCGTCACGTGTGACGACGACGCGCGAGGCAACGGCACGCGTGCCGGCGGCGTCCTCGACCTGCCACGAGAAGGTGGGCTTTGCGCCAAGGTCGAAGCCGAGCGGGTTGGCGATGTGGTTGACGGCGAGATGCGTGA
>CAMPCT010000154.1 GCA_946647055.1 uncultured Atopobium sp.
CGGTCCAGCCGGTGAAGAGGTTGAGCTTGTTCCACTCGCTCTCGCCGTGACGGATGATGACGAGCTTCATTTCCTTTGCCATGTGCGTCCTTTCCCTTCGTGTCCTCCGGTCCGTCCTACCCGGGCCGGGCGGTACGATGCGCCATCCCTCATTATCGCACAATCGGCCGGCATTTCACCCCACCAGGGCCACACCCATGCCCAAACCGCCCGTTCGTCAGAATCTTAATGGGAGGTAACGATAGCGAAACGTTGATGTGCAAATCTATGTAGTTGCCGTAGCATCTGCCCGGCTTTGCCATGACTAGGGGGTTCAGACACATGACCAATGAGCAGTACCTCGATTTTGTCCTCAGGACCGTCGAGGAGCGCGACGTGCGCTTCGTGCGCCTGTGGTTCACGGACATCCTGGGTAACCTCAAGTCCTTCGCCATCTCGCCCGAGGACCTCGAGGAGGCCTTCGAGGAGGGCATCGGCTTCGACGGCTCCGCTGTCGAGGGCTTCGCCCCGCTCGAGGAGTCGGACATGCTCGCCATCCCCGACCCCTCCACCTTCCAGCTCCTTCCCTGGCGCGACTCGGAGCCCCGGGTCGCCCGCGTCTTCTGCGACATCAAGACCCCCATGCAGGAGCCCTTCGCCGGTGACTCGCGCGCCTGCCTGCGCCGCACCTTCGAGGCAGCCGAGGACAAGGGCCTCATCATGAACGTGGGCCCCGAGATCGAGTTCTTCTACTTCGATGACGACCAGATCCCTCGCACGCAGGACAACGCGGGCTACTTCGACCTCACGCCGTCTGACTCGGCGCGCGTGCTGCGTCGCGACACCACCATCTCGCTCGAGAAGATGTCCATTCCCGTCGAGTACTCCTACCACGCGCTCGCTCCCTCGCAGCACGGCATCCACCTTCGCCATGCCGAGGCCCTGACCTGCGCGGACAACATCATCACCGCCCGCCACGTCATCAAGCAGGTCGCCTTTGAGAACGGCATGTTCGCCTCGTTCATGCCCAAGCCCTTCTCCGAGATGGCGGGCTCGGCCCTGCGCATCCAGGAGTCGCTGTTCGACCATGACGGCGAGAACCTCTTCTGGGGACCGGGCGAGGACGGCGAGCCGCATCTGTCCGACATCGCGCGCAACTACATCGCGGGCCTGCTCAAGTACGCCCCCGAATACGCGCTGGTCACCAACCCCACGGTCAACTCGTACAAGCGCCTCATCAACAACGGCCAGGTCCCCACGCACACCACTTGGGGCCGTCGCAACCGCTCCGCGCTGGTGCGCGTGCCCACCCACAAGCCCGGCAAGACCCTCTCCACCCGTGTCGAGCTGCGCATGCCCGATCCCACCTGCAACCCCTACCTGGCCTTTGCGGTCACGCTTGCCGCCGGCGTCCGTGGCATCGAGGAGGGCCTCGTGCTCCAGCCCGAGTCCACGATCGAGGACGCCCACCTCTCCGAGGTCGAGATGGCGCGTCGTGGCTACACGCGCCTCCCGCGCGACCTTGGCGAGGCCATCGAGTGCTTCCAGGCGAGCAGCTTCATGCGCGAGGTGCTGGGCGACCACATCTTCGACTACCTCGTCGCGGCGAAGACCGCCGAGTGGGACGAGTACTGCTCGACCATCACCAGCTGGGAGCGCGAGAAGTACTACGCCGGCTTCTGATGCTCTCACCTCGCCGCCGGCCTACTCATCCCGTGAGTGACGTGCGTCCCCGTTCGCCCCACGGCGGGCGGGGACGTTCCCTTGGGCCCGTTCGCCAACATGTGGGCTTGCAGGTCATGACTCCCAGAGAATGTGGAGGCGCGGTGTCCGACCTGCGCACCTTGTCAGACAGCTATACGGAGGCATGCACTCATTTATTCATGCATAGGGGAAACAACATACAGAAATGACCCCTTGATTATTCAGTATTACATCAGCCTCATCCACAACTTGAAAAGAGCATCATTCGTTCAACTCATTACTTTGTCGTTACGTATGCAATTCTCGACATAATCTAACCATGATTGAACGATAATACAGGCACTATGTGCAGCAAGGACTCATGCCCGCAGCGCGCGGGCTTCCTCGAGGACGTCCCATTTGGACTAGGGAGGTAGTAATGGACAGTGCACAAGGCTGCTCGGCGCACTTCGTGCCGAGGAGGGTGCTGGCGATGATCCTGTCGCTCGCGCTCGCGACCTTTGCCGTGCTTGCGGTCATGCCCACGACCGCATTCGCCATGACGACGAACAAGGCGACGGCACGACCCAACCAGCAGGGCGGGAACGGCGTCGTGGGTGGCATCCCGACACGTCTCACCTGGGAGGGGACGGTCGAGGAGGGCGAGGAGGTCACCTCGGTCACGCTCGTCCTGCCCGATGACGCCTCCTTCGACGACTCGACCACGCGCGTTACCGTCCTCGAGGGCCTCAACCGCGTGAACGTCAACTCGACCACCACGCCCGACGGCGCCTCGATCACCATCGACTTCGACGAGCCCATCACCGAGGGGTCCCTCCTGCGCCTCGAGATCTCGAACATGAGCTTCCCCACCGCAGGCGGTGCGATCAGCGTCGCGGGCACCTATGAGAGCGGTGCGGGCACCCAGGCGCTCGTGGACTCCCCTGCCATCACGGTCATCACCGAGACCCCGCTCCAGCGCATCGTCTCCTGGCTCGACGCCCAGCCGTGGGTCGCCGCCTGGAACTCCAACCAGTTCCTGGGGATGTTCTTCAAGCCCCAGCTCCTGGTCACCTCGATGGTGTCGCTGTTCAGGGGATGGCTGCTCTGCCTGCTCATCGTCATCGTGGCCTACCCCTTCGCCATCCTCATCGGCCTCATGTTCGCGTTCATGAAGATGTCGAAGAACCCGATCCTGCGCGCCATCGCGGCGGTCTACATCAACCTCCTGCGCGGCACGCCGTTCTTCCTGCAGATCTATATCATGTTCTTCGGCCTTCCCATGATGGGCATCAACATCGACAACACCATCCTGGGCATGGTCGTCGTGGCGATCAACTCCTCCGCGTACCTGGCCGAGATCTTCCGCGCCGGCATCGAGTCCATCCCCAAGGGCCAGTACGAGGCTGCCGCCAGCATTGGCATGAACGGCTTCCAGACCATGTTCTGGGTCATCCTCCCGCAGACCATCCGCCGCGTCCTGCCCACCGTCACGAGCGACTTCATCACCAACTACAAGGACACGTCGCTGCTGTCCTCGGTCGGCGTCATGGAGCTCATGATGTTCGCCAAGAACGCGGTCACCGTCGCCGGCAACATCACCCCGTACATGTCCGCGGCAATCTTCTACCTGATCGTGACCCTGCCGCTCATCAGGGTCGTCTCCGTCATCGAGAAGCGCCTGGCCGCCTCCGAGTCGGGTGGGTCACCGCGTCCGCGTGTGCAGGCAATCGCCACGGCTGCCGCCATTGGAGGCACGCCCATGCTGGATGGAGGTAGCAGCGATGCTGTTTAAGAAGAAGAGTTCCGTCATCGACATCAGCCACGTCCCGCCCGCGCTCGACGCGGACGAGGCGGCGCGCATTGGCTACGAGCATGACCGCACCCTCTCCAAGCACGCCTTCTACGAGGGCGAGCATCCCATGGTTCGTATCGAGCACCTCAACAAGGCCTTCGACGACAACGTCGTCCTGCGCGACATCAACCTCAACGTGTGGCCGGGCGAGATCGTGGTCGTGCTGGGGCCGTCGGGCTCCGGCAAGTCCACCATGCTGCGCTGCATCAACCTGCTCGAGACGCCCACGGCGGGTCACATCCTCGTGAACGACCAGGAGATCACCGACGCCTCGAAGACCAACGTCCACAAGCTGCGCGAGAAGCTGGGCATGGTGTTCCAGAGCTTCAACCTCTTCCCGCACCTCACCGCCCTCGAGAACGTCATGCTCGGGCAGACCAAGGTGCTCAAGAAGAGCAAGGAGGAGGCGCGCATCGAGGCCATCAAGCAGCTCGAGGCGGTTGGCCTGGGCGACCGCATCGACTACACGCCCTCACAGCTCTCGGGCGGACAGCAGCAGCGCGTCGCCATCGCCCGCGCCGTCGCCATGCACCCGGACGTCCTGCTCTTCGACGAGCCCACCTCGGCGCTCGACCCCGAGCTCGTCCGTGGCGTCCTCGACGTCATGAAGGACCTCGCCTACAACGGTGGCATGACCATGATCGTGGTCACCCACGAGATGGGCTTCGCGCGTGAGGCGGCCGACCGCGTCGTCTTCATGGAGGACGGCGTCGTTGCCGAGCAGGGCCTTCCCGAGGAGGTCTTCGACCATCCCAAGAACCCGAGGACGGCGGACTTCCTGGGCCACATCAAGTAGGGAAAGCGCAAAAAGAAAAATTGTGAAGGAGGTTGGAGTGTTCCGACCTCCTTTCATCTGCACAAAGCTGTGCTATTCTCATATGAATACATATTTCTCATGTAGGAGAGAACTGGCTGGGAGGCCATCGTGCACCACAGGAACGTTCTTCACATAGCACGTACGACACGAAACCACGATCGCCTGCGCGAACTGGCGCAGTCTCTCGACATCTCCGTCCTGCTCGCCACCCCCGAGACGTTCAACCAGGCAATCAACAGCGGCCATGAGTTCGACCTCGTCGCCATCGACATGTCGGGCATCGACGACTCCTTCTTCTCGTCCGTGGACGCCTACGTCATCGACAACGGCCTCATCCCCCTGCTGCTCATCTCCGACGTCGACCAGCTGTCCTCCCTGCGCATCCCCATCCAGGTCCGCACCGACTTCATCGTCGCCGGCGCGAGCCTGCCCGAGTTCGAGGTCCGCCTGTCCCAGCTGCTCTGGCCGGGCGAGGAGAGCGTGCCCTCCGACATCGTCACCATCGACAACATGACCATCAACCTGGCCACCTACCAGGTCACCATCGACGACCGTCCCGTCGACCTCACCCTCATGGAGTACTCGCTGCTCTCGTTCCTGGCGACGCACCCCAGCCGTGCCTACTCGCGCGACACGCTCCTGCATCGCGTGTGGGGCTTCGAGTACTGCGGCGGCACGCGCACCGTCGACGTGCACATCAGGCGCGTCCGCTCCAAGGTGGGCCCGCAGATCGCCAACCACATCGTCACGGTCCGCGGCGTGGGCTACCTGTTCAAGCTATAGCGGCCGCAGGCATGCGATTGACCGGGGCCCCGCGAGGGGCCCTTTGCATGGGATGGCACGGCGATCGTTTGGCTCCTGCCCGCGCGTTTAGGTTCGCCTAAGCCTGCCGTGCGAGTATGCTGCTTGTCTAGATGTCCCCTTTTCGTGCTCATGGCAGCCAAAAGGGGGTACACATGAATGGATGAGCGCTTCCGGAGTTCGCAAGAGAGAGGCGAAGGATGAACGACAACAGCTATCCGCAGCCGTCGCCACAGCAGCAACCGCAGCAACAACCCCAGCGGCAGTACGCGCA
>CAMPCT010000155.1 GCA_946647055.1 uncultured Atopobium sp.
TCATCAGCCAGGGCTTCACGCTCGACGGCCAGGGCCGCAAGATGTCCAAGAGCCTCGGCAACGTCATCGACCCCAACAAGGAATGCGACAAGCGTGGCGCCGACATCCTGCGCCTGTGGGTCGCCTCGGTCGACACGTCCAACGACGTCCCCTGCGACCCCAAGATCCTCGACCAGGTCGGCGACGCCTACCGCAAGATCCGCAACACCATCCGCTTCCTGCTGGGCGAGCTCGAGGGCCAGTTCGACCCCGCCACCCAGGGCGTGCCCACCGACGAGCTGCTGCCCTACGACCGCCTCGCCCTGGCGCGCATGTGCCAGGTCCACGACCAGGTCTCGGCCGCCTACGCCGAGTACAACTTCAACGTGGTCTACCGCACCATCTACGACTACGTGGTGACCGAGCTCTCCAACGCCTACCTCAACGCCACCAAGGACCGCACCTACTGCGGTGGCGCCGAGAGCGTCGAGCGCCGCAGCGCCCAGACCGTCTGGGCCCAGATCCTCTCCATGCTGGTCCACGACCTCCAGCCCATCCTCGCCTACACCTGTGACGAGGCCATGGCCTTCTGCCCCGAGTCCCTGCGCGACGGCCAGGAGTTCGCGGCGCTGCTCGACTGGTACCAGGCCCCCATGGCCGCTGCCGAGTACGAGCCGCTGCTCGCCGCCTACGCGGCCCTCGACGAGGTCCGCGCCGCCTTCACCAAGGCCTACGAGGACGCCCAGGCCGCCGGCGTGGTCACCGAGAAGACCGCCCAGGCCGCGCGCGCGGTCGTGACGCTGCCCGCCGCGACCCGCGAGGCCTTCGAGGCCGCCGGCGTCGACGGCGTCGCGCTCGCCGAGGTCTTCGTGTGCTCCGAGGTCGAGGTCGTGGAGGGCGAGGAGCTCTCCGTCACCGTCGAGGCCGCGCACGGCGAGAAGTGCCCGCGCTGCTGGAACTGGCGCGAGCCCGTGGACGAGGCTGGCCTCTGCCAGCGCTGCCACGACGTGGTCGAGGGCTGCTCCTGCTCGCATGAGTAGCGCGCCCAGACATATCGACACCTCCGGGACGGGTCGCGGCGAGGCCGCGGCCCGCCCCGCCCGCACGCGCCGCACCGCCCTCTTCCTCGCCGTCGCCGCCCTCGTGGTGGTCCTCGACCAGGTGAGCAAGGCGTATATGACGGAGCTGCTCGCCGACGGCTCGCGCCGCGTGCTCATACCGCACGTCATGGACCTCTACCTGGTGCACAACACCGGGGCCGCCTTCAGCATGGGCGAGGGGAGCGGATGGCTCTTCACTGCCATCGCGCTGGTCGTCTTTGCCATCGCGCTGCGCTTCGTGTGGGCGAGCGACGACATCACGTGGCCGATCGTGGCCACGGTGGGCCTCGTCGCCGGGGGAGGGATCGGCAACATGATCGACCGGCTGCTGCTGGGCTCGGTCACCGACTTCCTCGCCACGAGCTTCATGCGCTTCCCGGTCTTCAACGTGGCCGACATAGCCGTGACCTGCGGCGCGTTTCTCATCATCATCCTCGCGTGGCGCATGGATGCGCGAGGGGAGGAGTAGCCCATGCCCCTGCGCATCGTGCGCGACGACATCACGCTCCAGCGGGTCGACGCCATCGTCAACGCCGCGAACGAGTGGCTCAGGAGGGGCGGCGGCGTCTGCGGCGCCATCTTCGAGGCCGCCGGCGCAAGCGAGCTGCAGGATGCCTGCGACCAGATCGGCCACGTGGACACGGGTTCTGCGGTCGCTACTCCTGGCTTCGCCCTGCCCGCGCGCCACATCATCCACACGGCCGGTCCCAGATGGCGTGGGACGGCAGACGACCGCCGCCTGCTCGCGAGCTGCTACGCGAGCTCCCTTGCGCTCGCCCGCGACCTGGGAGACCGCTCGATTGCCTTCCCGCTCATCTCGTCGGGCATCTACGGCTGTCCCAAGGACCAGGCGCTCGCCATCGCCACCGGCGCCATCCGCTCCTTCCTCGAGGGCGACGACACCGACATGGAGGTCACGCTCGTCCTCTTCGACCGTGGCGCCACGATCCTGGGCGAGGAGCTCTATGGACGCCTGTCGCGCTTCGTCGACGACACCTACGTGGGGGAGCGCGAGGAGCGCTTTGGCAGGCATCGCAACCTGTCCCTCGAGCCCTGGCTGGCCGACCTCGCGATGTCGCTGGCGCCGGATGTGCGTCCCCTGGCCGACAAGCCCGCGGATGACCTCGAGGAGCGGCTCCGCACCCTCGACGCGTCGTTCCCCGAGACGCTCCTTTCCCTCATCGACGAGCGCGGCCTCACGGACGCGCAGGTCTACAAGCGCGCCAACCTGAGCCGCCAGTACTTCTCCAAGCTCAGGGGCGGCACCATCAACCCGGGGAAGCGCGTGGTGCTGGCGTTGGCCGTGGCCCTCGAGCTCGACCTTGCCCAGACGCGACTTCTGCTCGAGCGCTCTGGCTACGCCCTCAGCCGCTCCAACATGCTCGACGTCATCGTCGAGTTCTTCATCGAGCACGGCACCTATGACGTCTTTGCCATCAACGAGGCGCTCTTCTCCTATGACCTGCCCCTGTTGGGCACGTAGGGTGACACGTCCTCCGTACGGCCCCGTCACTGTGTCACCTGCTCGCACAGGCTCCGACGCGGTCCCGTCACTGTGTCACCTGCTCGCACGGTGACGAGCATCCAAGCCGGTCGCACCGGTCGGAAACGTTTTCACTGTGTCACCTGCTCGCACAGGCTCCGACGCGGTCCCGTCACTGTGTCACCTGCTCGCACAGAGACGGACGCCGCGCTCGACCGTTTGCCAATGGTTCCCATACGCGATACAGTCAACCCATGACCATGACACAGACATACCTCGTCGACCCCTCGGCTGACGGCATGCGCCTCGACGCCTTCCTTGCCGCGCAGGAGGGCACGCCCTCGCGCTCAGCCTGCGCCAAGCTGGTCGAGTCGGGCGAGGTCACCATCAACGGCACCGTCGCGACCGACAAGTCCGAGCGCCTGGTGCTGGGCGACCGCGTCCAGGCGACGTTTCCCGAGCCCGATGTCCCCGAGGGGCTGCTCGTGCCCAACCCGGACATCCCGCTCGACATCCGCTTCGAGGACGAGTGGCTCATCGTGCTCTCCAAGCAGGCCGGCCTGGTGTGCCATCCCAGTCCCGGCCACGTGAACGACACGCTGGCAAACGCCCTGGTCGCCCACTGTGGGCCCGACCACCTGGGGCTCCTCCAGGGAGAGGACCGTCCCGGCATCGTGCATCGCTTGGACATGGACACGACGGGCCTCATGCTCGCCGCCAAGGACGACGAGACGCAGGGGGCGCTGCAGGACCTCATCCGCATGCGCGTGCTCGACCGGCGCTACGTCACGCTGGTGCAGGGGCCCATGGCCTTCGACGAGGGGACCATCGAGACGGGCATCGCGCGCTCGCGGCGCGACCCCATGCGCATGACCGTGACCGACGACCCCGGCGCCCGCGAGGCCATCACGACCTTCCGCGTGCTCGAGCGCTTCGAGGCAGGGGTGCGTGATGACGGCTATGCCCTGCTCGAGTGCCACCTCTACACCGGTCGCACCCACCAGATCCGCGTGCACATGCGCCACATGGGGCACCACGTGGTGGGCGACCAGCTGTACGGGCGCGGCGACGCCCGGCAGAACCTGGGCCTGGGCCGACAGTTCCTGCACTCCTGGCACGTGAGCTTCGACCACCCGCGCACGGGCGAGCCCATCGAGCTGGCGGACGTATTGCCCGGGGACCTTGCCGACGTCCTGCGCGGGCTTGCCGACCGCTCGCAGGGCCGCACGGCGGCGGGGGAGGCAATCATCCCACAGCTCCTGGGGGAGTAGGGCCAGCAAGACTCCGGCGGGACCCCGCGTGCCATCGCAAAAAGGCGTGTCCTGCAGATGTATCCTTGCCGCCAGCCCCCACGCACGCCTGCTTGTGCGGTACCATGTCTGGATAACCTTTCAGGTTCCAACGACAAGGAGCGCACATGGCCACATTCTTCGAGGGCGAGTCCCACACCTTCTCAGAGTATCTGCTGGTCCCCGGTTATTCGTCCTCCCAGTGCATCCCCGCCAACGTCTCGCTCAAGACGCCGCTCGTGCGTTACCGCAAGGGCGAGGAGCCGGCAATCACGCTCAACATCCCCATGGTCTCGGCCATCATGCAGTCCGTCTCGGGCACGCGCATGGCCATCGCCCTCGCCCAGCAGGGCGGCATCTCCTTCATCTATGGCTCGCAGACCGCCGAGGACGAGGCGGCCATGGTCAAGTACGTGAAGGACTTCAAGGCCGGCTTCGTCGTGTCTGACTCCACGCTCACCCCCGACATGACCCTCGAGCAGGTCATGCGCCTCAAGAACCAGACCGGCCACTCCACCATGCCCGTAACCGAGGACGGCAGCCCCCATGGCAAGCTCCTGGGCATCGTGACCAGCCGCGACTACCGTCCCTCGCGCGACTCCCTCGACAAGCCCGTGGCGGAGTTCATGACCCCGTACGACAAGCTCATCGTCGCCCAGGACGGCACCTCCCTCAAGGCCGCCAACGACATCATCTGGGACCACAAGCTCAACGCGCTGCCCATCGTCGACGCGACCCAGCACCTCGTCGCGCTCGTCTTCCGCAAGGACTACGACTCCCACAAGTCCCAGCCCGACGAGCTGCTCGACGCCCACAAGCGCTACCTCGTGGGCGCCGGCATCAACTCCCGCGACTACGCCACGCGCGTGCCGCTGCTCGTCGAGGCCGGTGCCGACGTCCTGTGCATCGACTCCTCCGAGGGCTACTCCGAGTGGCAGAAGCTCACGCTCGAGTGGATCCGCGAGCGCTATGGCGACTCGGTCAAGGTCGGTGCCGGCAACGTGGTCGACGCCGAGGGCTTCCGCTTCCTGGCCGACTGCGGCGCCGACTTCGTCAAGGTGGGCATCGGCGGTGGCTCCATCTGCATCACCCGTGAGCAGAAGGGCATCGGCCGTGGCCAGGCGTCCGCCCTCATCGACGTGTGCCGCGCGCGCGACGAGTACTTCGAGGAGACGGGCGTCTACGTGCCGGTCTGCTCCGACGGCGGCATCGTGTACGACTACCACATGACGCTTGCCCTCGCCATGGGCGCCGACTTCCTCATGCTCGGCCGCTACTTCGCCCGCTTCGACGAGAGCCCCACCAGGCGCCTCTCGGTCAACGGCTCCTACGTCAAGGAGTACTGGGGCGAGGGCTCGGCGCGCGCCCGCAACTGGCAGCGCTACGACCTGGGCGGCGAGAAGAAGGGACTCTCCTTTGTGGAGGGCGTCGACTCCTACGTGCCCTACGCGGGACCGCTCAAGGAGAACGTCGACACGTCGCTCCTCAAGGTGCGCTCCACCATGTGCAACTGCGGCGCGCTCACCCTGCCCGAGCTGC
>CAMPCT010000156.1 GCA_946647055.1 uncultured Atopobium sp.
AACAATATATATCGCGATTAGGATTGATTTGGTTCACGAGCGGAACGATGTTCTCGACCGGAACCCCGTTGTCCTTCGCGATGCCCTCGATCGCGAGCGCGTCGTCGCAGTCGATCAACAGGGCCACGCCGCAGCTGGAACGGGCCTGCCGCGGCGTGGTCGAAATGCGGGCGCCGAGTCCGTTGCCACGCACCAGCCCGTAGAGCTCCATTGCGTCGGTGTGGCTCGAGAACAGCACGTAGCAGTCGATCCGCTTGTCGGGGTTGTCTCTACGTGTCTGCTCTATGCGCTCGCTCAGTTCCATCGCACTGTGGCCGCCAGGCGTCCTGGCGGCCCGTCGCCTCCTCGTGGTTCTAGCCAAGCATCTCGACGAAGGCCTCGACGCGGGTGCGCAGCTGGCCGGCGTCGTTGTCGGTGTAGTCGGTCTCGATGTCGAGCACCGGGATGCCGGCTTCCTCGAGGGCGCGCTCGAGCGCGGGGGCCTCGGTCTTGAACGTCGTGCAGAACTTCAGGTTCGTGTTGATGACGCCGTCCACATTGTAGGCCTTGGCCAGCTCGATGACCTCGTCGATGCGCGCCTTGTTCGGCGTGAAGCAGGCGCAGTTGATCTTCATGTAGCGCTCGGCCAGGGCCTGGTACATGCCCTCGAGCGTGGTCTGGGACTCGTCCACCAGGTTGGTGAAGAACTTGGTGCCGGTGCAGTTCTCCTCGCAGACGATGGCGGCGCCGGAGGTCTCGATGATGTGGTGCAGCTTCCAGTTGGGGATGGCGAGCGGGGTGCCGGTGAGCAGGATGCGCTTGGTGCCCTTGGGGAACACGCTCACGCCGTCGACGATGCGCTGCTCGAGCTCGTCGGCCAGGTTGTTGGCCATCTGGGCGCAGCGGACCGGGTCGTCGAAGAAGGCGATCTGCATCATGAGCAGGGCGTCGGTGCCCGAGATGGGGATGACGTCGGAGTTCTTGCGGGTCTCGTACACGCGGGCGAGGGCGCGGCGGCGCTCGTTGATGACCTTGATGGACTCGGCCAGCTTCTCGACGGTGATCTCGTTGCCGGTGACCTCCTCGACGTTCGCCTTGAACAGGGCGATCTCCTCTGCGAAGGCAGCGACGTCCTGCGGGCGCTTCATCTGCGGCAGGTTCATGATGTACATGGGCACGTCCTTGGCCATGATCTCGTACATCTTCTTCTTGCCGTCGCAGGTGGTCTCGCCCACGATCTGGTCGACGATGCGGAAGAACGGGCAGGTCTTGCCCATGCGGGCGCCGAGCGACGCCTTGATGAGCGGGCACATGTCGGCAGGCAGGTACTTCTCGCCCTCGGGGACCCAGAACTGGGAGCCGCCGCACAGGCCGGTCACGATGCCGTCGCCCGCGATGACGACCTCATCGGGAACGTAGGTGCAGAAGGTGCCAAAGACCTTGCGGCCCTTGGCCTGCTCGTCGACGAGCTCCTGCGGGCGGATGCCGTGGACGTCGGCCACGACCATGTCCCAGAACGCCATGCCCTCGGGGCGGTTCTCCTGCGAAAGGAACACGTCGCCAAATGCCTGCGGAAGCACCGCACACAGCTGGTCGTGGGTCTCGAGGTCCATGCCGAGGTTGTCCCACAGGATATGACGATCGACTGCCATATTGATCCCTCTCTCTCGTTCATCACGCTTCGGTATTTGGTTGCATGCAGAAGGAGCCGTTCCAGACGGAACGAATGCAGAAGGAGGACATTCCGTTTGCAGATCGCCAGCGGTTGCAGAGTCCGCATCGCGAATGGAGAATGCCTAAAACATACGTATTGTAACGCAACGGCAATGGTGTGTCCGAATCGGATGGCCGGTGAATCCGCATCCGGTAGGGTGGGAGGCGCTTGTCCGGAGACGATTTGTTGCTACTATCGTTGGAACCCAAACGATGCCTCGCGGCAGCGACCAAGAAGGAGACGGGATGAACATCCTCCACGTGAGCGCCCAGCGGCCTGACAGCACGGGGAGCGGCGTGTACCTCAGGGAGACGGTGGGTGCCCTCGCCGCCCTGGGACATCGCCAGGCCGTCGTCGCAGGCGTCAGCATGGACGACGTCTCGCCCTTCCCCCACGACGTGCTCTTCGAGCCGGTCCGCTTTGGCGGCGAGGAGCTGCCGTTTCCCGTGGTGGGCATGTCCGACGTCATGCCCTATCCCTCGACACGCTACCGCGACCTGACGCCCGAGATGGTCGCCCGCTTCAGGGCCGCCTTCACGAAGGCGTTCGACCATGTGTTTGCGCAGTTCAAGCCCGACATCGTCATATGCCACCACCTGTACCTCGTGTGCAGCGTGCTGGCCGCGTGGTTCGAGCGCCATCCCGAGGACCGCGCCCGCTGCTCCTTCCGCGGGGTGTGCCACAACACCGACCTGCGCCAGTACGAGTCGCACGGGCTCGAGCGCGAGGCCATCAACCGCGCAGCGCGCTCCCTCGACGTGGTGCTGGCACTCCACGACGCACAGGCGGCCGAGATATCGTCGATCCACGGCATCGACCCCGCGCGCGTCCGCGTGAACGGCATCGGCTTCAACGACCAGCTGTTCGTGACGGACCCCGAGCGGCATGCATCAGCCGCGGGGCGTCTCGTCTACGTTGGCAAGCTCTGGAAGCAGAAGGGGCTCATGGAGCTGTTCGATGCCCTGGACCTCCTCCCCGACCCCGCCGGACGCGACGTGCGCCTCGACCTTGTCGGGGGTTACAGCAACGAGGCCGAGCGCGACGAGATAGTCGCTCGCGCGGGGTCCTGCCGGGTACCGTCGAGCTTCCTGGGCCAGATGGGCCAGGAAGGGGTGCGGGACCGCTACCAGCAGTCCGACGTGTTCGTGCTGCCCTCCTTCTCGGAGGGGCTGCCCCTCGTGAGCGTCGAGGCCCTGGCCTGCGGCTGCAAGGTGGTCATGACCGACCTCCCCGGCATCCGCGCCTGGTTCGAGCGGTATGCCCCCGACGCACCCGTCTGGCTCGTGGGGCTTCCGGAGCTCGTCTGGGACGGCTCCTGGACGATCGCTGACGACGAGTCCCGAGCGCGCTTCGTGCGTGACCTCGCAGATGCCCTGGACGAGGCACTTGCCGCCGACGAGCGGCCCTGCGACCTTTCGCGTCTTTCCTGGGATGCCCTCGCCAAGCGCCTCATTGCCAAATAGCGTGGCATCTCAAAGTCCGTCGTGGTATATTCTTCGGGTCGAATAACTCCTGCCCTCTGCACACAGGAGGTCCGGGAACGCAGGCCGTCCGCTGTCTGCGAGCCTACCCGGAATGATCGGCTCCATCATCCCGAGCGTGCCCCAAGGCACGCTCGGTGCCTGTCGGGCCCTTCCTCTGCCTTGTGGACCCGGGGCGAGCACGGTCGGTTTGCGCCGACGATCCGCTTGCGCATAGTCTGCGTGCGCCATCCGCTGTCGGCGCTCGGTCGGGCCCGTCTTCTGCGACGTGCCCCCTCAGGAGAAGGTTGATATGGAATTCCTCAACACGAAGAAGGGCCTCGTCGTCGCAGGCCTCGTCATTGGCGCGCTGACCGCGGTCCTCGCCGCCACGGGCAACCCGGGCAACATGGCCATCTGCGCCGCCTGCTTCATCCGTGACATCGCAGGCTCGCTGTACCTGCACACGGCTCCCCCCGTCCAGTACTTCAGGCCCGAGATCGTCGGCTTCATCTGCGGTTCGTTCCTCATCGCGGTCGCGACCAAGGAGTACCGCTCCACCGCGGGTTCCTCTCCCATGATCCGCTTCGTGCTCGGCTTCATCATCATGATCGGCTCCCTGGTCTTCCTGGGCTGCCCCCTGCGCATGGTCATCCGCATGAGCGCCGGCGACCTCAACGCGTACGTCGCGTTCGTGGGCATCATCTGCGGCGCCATCACCGGTGCCATCTTCCTCAAGAAGGGCTACTCCCTGGGCCGCGAGTATGACACCAACAAGGCTGCCGGCGCGACGCTTCCCATCGCCATGGCCGTCCTGCTCGTCATCGGCCTTGCCACCGGCCTGTACGCCGTCAGCGAGAAGGGCCCCGGCTCGATGCACGCCCCCGTCTTCCTCGCCCTGGCCATCGCCCTCGTCATCGGCGCCGTCGCCCAGAAGACCCGCATCTGCTTCGTCGGTGGCATCCGCAACACGTTCCTCATGCAGGACTACTCGCTGCTGCTCCCCATCGTCGGCATCTTCGTCTCCATGCTCGTCTACAACATCGCCACCGGTCACTTCAACCTGAGCTTTGACGGCCAGCCCATCGCCCACTCCCAGCACATCTGGAACTTCCTGGGCATGTACACCGTCGGCTTCGCCGGCGTGCTTGCCGGCGGCTGCCCGCTGCGTCAGATGATCCTGGCCGGCCAGGGCTCCTGCGACTCCGCCGTCACCTTCCTCGGCATGCTCGTGGGTGCCGCGTTCGCCCACAACTTCGGCCTCGCCGGCGCCGCTGCCGCCGCCGCGACCGCTGACACCCCGGCCGTCGCCGGAGGCCCCGCCCCCGCCGGCCAGGTTGCCCTGATCGCCTGCATCGTCATCCTGTTCGTCATCGCCGCGACCAACCTGCGCGCCAAGAAGAAGGCCGCCTAACCAGATGACACCCCGTCCGCACGAGCGGCGGGCACGACACCAGCAAGGGGCATGCCGCCCCTGGAAAGAAGGTTTGGAATGCAGACAATTGACGCACGTGGCCTCTCGTGCCCCGAGCCGGCCATGATGATGTACGAGGCGCTGGACGAGTTCCCCAACGAGCCCTTCAAGTTCCTCGTCAGCTCCGCGACGTCGAAGGTGAACGTCACCGAGGCGGCCACGCGCAAGAAGCGCGAGGTCTCGGTCGAGCGCGACGGCGACGACTTCGTCATCACCGTCAAGTAACTACCGTGTGAGCCGGGCGGGGCATCACGTCTCCCGCCCCAGGAGAAGGTCGACCATGAAGCTGTTCGGTGGCCCCAAGAGTACAGACATGATGCTCTACGTGACGTTCGACACCACGACGGACGCCCTCTCCTTCAAGGCCCACGCGACGTCCTGCGGACTCGAGGGAAAGCTCGGCATGACCCCACGCACGCTGTCGGCAGACTGTGGCATGGCATGGGCAGAGCCCGAGCGCAACGAGCAGCTGCTCGTCGAGGCCATTCGCGAGGAGGGCGAGGGCTGCCACGGCCCCCATCGCGTCTGACGCGGGTCCCCAACAGGTCAAGACCTCACAGGAGGCGGTCTCGCGATTGCGCGGGGCCGCCTCCCCCTTTGCGCCGGCAACGCCCCCTGCGAACCCAGCGGGGCCTACCCCTCGGGCTCGAAGAGCTCCACCCGCAGGTCGTCAAGTCGTCGGTAGGTGGCGTGCAGCATGTTTGCGAGGAAGGCGGAGCG
>CAMPCT010000157.1 GCA_946647055.1 uncultured Atopobium sp.
TCATGTTGCGCTCGTAGGGCAGGCTGAACTCGTTGGAGAAGAGGATGCCGTCGACACCGCCATCCTGAAGGGCGTGCAGGTCGTGACGGGCGTGCTCGATGACCGTCGCAAGCGAGTCGGTCGCCTTCCAGCGGGGGTCACCGGGCAGGGGGTCCAGGTGAAGCATCGAGATGATGGGCTTCTTGACGCCAAACAGTTCCTCGGTCCAAAGCATGGGTTCGCTCCTCTCTCGGGCGGCCATTCACGTCCGCCCAGCCTATGGCAGAGTGGTATAAAATTCTCTCTTGGTTATATAGTTTGAGCCTTATGCGTCGCACTGTCCACAGGCAATCCGCGAGCGGGACGGTTAGGAGCCTCGCAGGAAACTGTCCCCGCAGCTGGCACAGTGGAAACGATTCCGAGGTATATTACAGCTTCGGGGTGACGTCCCTGCGTCACCTGCTGACACAGACAGGCGAGTAGAGGCGTCACGCAACCAAAAGAGGACCGGCCTCCCGCAGAAGGCCGGTCCAAAGGAGAGAGATGCGCACGCGACGCCCGGTATCGAAGGGGGGCCTTGCGGCGCCGTTGCGCCTTAGGCCTCGAGGGCGACCAGCGGGTCGACGCAGTAACGCGCGGTACGCTCGTCCTCGATCTTGCCCGAGTAGTTGAGGCCAAAGCCAAAGTCGTAGACGTTGCCCTCGGAGTCGACGTAGGGCTCGGTGTCGCGCGGGGCGTCCTCGAGCTGCTTCTCGACGGCGAGCATGTCCTTGGGCATGCCCATGGGCAGCAGGCCGGAGGGCTCGTACTTGCCGGTCACGATGTTGCAGGCGGCCTCGGTGGATCCGGACATGGAGACCAGAATGGCGTCGACCTCGGACTCGAACTCGTGCACGCACATGGGCTGCATGATGTCGAGGATGACGATGCAGGGCTTGCCGGCCTCGTGGGCGACCTTGGCGGCGTCGAGGATCTGGTCGAGCTGCTCCTCGTTGACCACCATCGAGGTGGCGCCAAAGTAGCTGCGGTTCTCCTTGGTGCCGTCCTCGAGGATGTCGCCGGCGATGGACTCCTTGCGGACGAACTCGTTGTCGGCGGTGTAGGGACGATACTGGACCGACAGGGGCACCCACTCCATGTTCTCGTTGCGGCCGTCGCGCGCAGAGGCGTTGATGGGAGCCGCAGCACAGACGAGGACGTAGTCGACGTCGGCGATGTCGGCGGCAGTGCGGCGGGTGACGTCCTCGGGAGCCGGGGCGATGTTGCCGTCGGCGTCGGCCTCGCCGGTGAAGGTCTCGGCCACGGTGTCGGTCACGACCTCGAAGTACTTCTCGAGGGTGCCGATGGGCAGCGGCAGCGCGAGCGTGGCGGGGTTGTCCTTCCAGGGCGAGGTCTCCATGGTGCCGGCGATGTGCTGGGCGGCGGTGTAGCGCTGGGGCACGTAGACCTTGGGCTTGGCGTCACCCTCGGCGGCCTTGATCACGCCGTCCTTGTTCTTGAGCATGACGATGCCCTTTATCTGGGCCTCAAGCGCAGCCTGGATGGCCTCCTCGTTGCCCTTGTCGACGTCGGCACGGGCGGCGTCGACGTCCACGTAGGGATCCTCGAACAGGGCGGTGTTGAAGTAGGCAAGCAGCAGGCGCTGGGCAGAGGCCTCGAAGTTGGCACGGGCCTCCTCCTCGCCCAGCTCGGCCACCTGGTCCTCGTACGCGGAGATGAGCAAGCCGGGATCGTTCACGCCGCCCATCTGGTCGACGCCCACGCTCACGGCCTTGGAGGCGCGCTTGGCTGGCGTCCAGTCCGCACCTTCGAGACCCCAGCAACGGTAGCTCGGGGAGCCCTCCTCGCTCTTGTCGTTGCAGACGAACCAGTCGGTGCACGCGGCGCCCTCGAAGCCAAAGCGGTTGCGGAGCAGCTCGCGGATCTTGTACTCGGAGAAGCCCGAGCCCACGAGCTCGCCGTACTCCTCGTCCTCGCTGTAGGCGATGGTGTAGGAGGTCATGACCTCGGCCGCGGAGCCGGTCTTGCCGTCGAGCTTGAAGGCGCCGTCGACGAACGGGATCATGAGGGCCTCGAAGTTGCCGCTGGGGTAGATGGCGTACTTGCCGCCCTCGGGGTGGGCCTCACGGCCGCCCTCGGAGGCACCCTCGGCCGGCCAGTGCTTGACCATCGCGGCGACCGATCCGGTGCCCCAGCCCTGGTCCTCGCCGTCGACGACGGTCGACTGCAGGCCGTCGCACAGGGCGCGGCACATGTCACGGGAGAGCGCGGGGTCCTCGCCGAAGGTGCCGGAGTAGCGCTGCCAGCGCGGGTCGGTGGAGACGTCGGTCTGCGGCCCGAGGAAGGTGGTGATGCCCATCTCGCGCAGCTCGCGGCCCATGCCGGCACCGGCCTGCTTGGCGATCTCGGGGTCGAAGGTGGCGGCCAGGCCCAGGTTGCCGGGCCAGTTGGTGCAGTTGCTGCCGTTGCGCGGGTCGGATGCGAAGTTGATGGGCACCTTGTACCCGGTCGACTCGACGTAGGCCTGCAGGCGGTTGGCGAACTCGGCCTGCTGGAACGCGGGATAGCCCGAGAGGGCGTTCAGGACCGCGCGGACGCTGTTGTCGAGGAACTCCCTCTGCTCGTCGGTGATCTCGTCGCCCTCGAGCTCGCGCTGGTGGGCCGAGAAGCACATGAGGCCGGCAATCTGCTCGACGGTGAGGCGGCTGGCCAGGTCGGCGGCACGGTCGGCAGCCGGGAGACGCCAGTCGGCATAGGGGACGAGCTCGCCCGTGCCCTCGAAGTCCTTGAAGTAGAAGCCGTCGACCTCGATGAGGTTCAGGCCGCTCTCGGGCGAGTAGGACAGGCGGGCGCCGCCATCCTGCTCGACGACCATGTAGCCAAAGCCGGAGTCGACGCCAATGGCGTCGGTGGCCGCGGACTCTTCGGCGGGCTCCTCAGCCGGCTCCTCGGTGCCCTCGGGCTCCTCGGCGGGCTGTGAGCATGCGGCGAGCGCAGCGGCAGCAGCGCCGGCGGCGGCGACCTTGAGGAAGTTCCTGCGGGTGACCTTGTTGGTGGACATGTGCAAACCCCCTTCTTGAGTGGTTCTGACCTGGGGGCATCGTATCGTGGTGCACAAGGCTTCTACCAGCGGTTTTGCATGGCTGGTCGATTGCATCGCATGGTTTGCGGGCACCTCTTCTGGCGTGTGCCGCTCACGGTGAAAAGGGTACCGCTCGGCCAAGGGGGCATAGGGAAAGCCCTCCTGTCTCCCATGAGGGATCAGCCAGCAGGCAGCAGGATGTGCAGGGCGAAGACACCCTCCCCCTGCTCGATCGTCATGTTCCCGCCAAGACGCTCGACGATCATGCGGATGCTCTTGAGGCCGAAGCCATGGTAGTTGGGGTCGTCCTTGGTGGTCGCGGGCAGGCCGTCGACCAGCTCGGCGGTACGCGCGCAGGTGTTCTCCACGGAAATGCGCACGAACGACCCCCGTCGCCCGACGCGCAGGCTCACCAGGCGGTTGTCGGGGTCGGCAACCTGCTCGGTCGCCTCGATGGCGTTGTCGAGGGCGTTGCCAAAGAGCGTGTAGAGGTCGACCGCGCCAACATGCGACAGGGCGGAGCCATCGGCAATGCAGGTGAACTCGATACCGCGACCCTCGCAGATGAGGCCCTTCTCGGTGAGCACGGTGTCCAAGGCCTCGTTGCCCGTCCGCACGGCCGAGTCGTAGATGAGGACCGCCTGCTCCAGCTCGTCGATGGTCCGGTCGCGCTCGGTGCCTGCGGGCATGTCACGCAGGGCTGCGATCTGGTGCTTGAGGTCGTGGCACTTGACGTTGATGAGGTCGACGTTCTCCTTCGAGAGGCGCTGCTGACGCTCGCGCTCGACCATGAGCTGCTCCATGATCTTGCGCTCCTGCTCCATGGATGACTGGCGAAACACGTCGAACTCGATCATGAGCAGCATGACGTTGCACAGGATGGCCAGGATGGCGACCTCTGGCCCCTGTATGCCGTCAACACGGACCCACGTGTTGAGGACGTTGGTGACGACCAGCGTGAGCACGACGAAGGCGAGCATGAAGCCATTCGTCACGTTGGGCTCGTGGCCGCGCGGGTAGCGCCTGACGAGCTGCGTGTAGATGAAGTAGGCAATGGCCAGCGACCCCACCAACCTGAACGCCTGAAGCCCCATGCCATCGAGCGGAAAGCCCGGGAAGTAGGCGGACACGTTGCGCACGTAGAAGATGAGGTTCTCGGTGGCGTAGCCCGCCGCGCCATAGAAGAGCGCCAGACGCTTTGAGCACGAGAACACCAGGTGGATGAGGACGACCGACGCCAGGAAGATGACGATGGTGCTGGCCGAGATGATCCAGCTGGTACCCCGCGCACTGCTCGCGCTGAGGAGGTTGTTGATGTTGCGCGAGTTGAAGACGACGAGATACGCGACGGTCATCGCGACCGCCTTGGGACGGCTCACCCGCAGGTCGAGCATGGGGATGCAGAAGAGCAGCTCGCAGGCCACGAGAATGTTGCTGAAGCATTCGATGTAGGGCCATGCGGCGCCCATGTCAGCCTCCTGTCGGCCTCGTGAGCGCGTCCATGAACTCGCGCTTGCGCCCACGGCTCATCTTGAGCTCGTCGCCTCCCTCGACCGTGACCATGTCCTGGCTCACGCCGACCACCTTGTCGAGGTTGACGAGGTAGCAGGCGTTGCAGAGGGCGAACCCAAAGGGCTCGAGCGCGGCGCTCGCGTTCTTGAGCGAGTCCCACACCTCGAACGTCCCCTGCATCGTATGGTAGATGAGCTTGTGGCGAATGACCTCGACGTAGGTGATGTCGGTGGTGTTGAGCGTGCGCATGCCGTCACGCGTGGGGATGGTGATGCGCGAGCGTCGCTTGCGCGAGGCCACCTCGACCGCCCTGGCCAGCTTGAAGGCGAACGTGGGGTAGCGTACCGGCTTGACCACGAAGTCGAGGGCACTGACCTCGTAGCCCTTGATGGCGTACTGGGCCATGTTGGTGACGAAGATGATCTCGGACGCGACCCCGGCGGCACGCAGGCGGCGGGCGGTCTCCATGCCGCCGACCTCGTCCATCTCGATGTCGAGCAGGACGATGTCCTCGGTGGCACCGGATTCGAGGAAGTCGCGACCGTCCGCGTACTCGCTCACCACGAGCTCGACGCCGTTCTCCCTGGAGAAGCGCGCGACCATCGAGGACAGGCTCTGCCTGACCTCGGTCTCGTCGTCGACTATCGCGATTCCCAGCATGCGCTCCCCCCGAATATGGATACGCCCATCATGAAGGGTACCCGAGAGGGCAAATGCCTTTCCACACCTCTCGCACAGATTGCATGCTGGGTCGCACGATTTGCCG
>CAMPCT010000158.1 GCA_946647055.1 uncultured Atopobium sp.
GAACCTGTGCGGCCTGCCCGGCGCCTCCCGCAAGGCCGACTACATCATCACCGGCATGTGGGCCAAGAAGGCCTGCCAGGAGGCCGGCCGCTTCATCGACGCCCAGGCCATCGCCAGCAGCGCCGACGAGACCTTCACCTACATCCCCGACTGCTCCGACCTCCCCGTCCGCGAGGACGCCGACTACGTCTACATCTGCGAGAACAACACCATCTACGGCACGGTGTACCACGAGCTGCCCGACACCAAGGGCAAGCTGCTGGTCTCCGACGTGAGCTCGATGTTCCTCTCGCAGCCGCACGACGTGGCTCGCTACGGCGTCATCTACGGCGGCGTGCAGAAGAACGTGGGCCCCGCGGGCCTGGTCATCAGCGTCATCCGCGAGGACCTCATCCCCACCGAGGACCTGCCGGGCGTCCCCACCATGCTGCAGTGGAAGACCCAGGCCGACGCCGGCTCGCTCTACAACACGCCCAACTGCTGGGCCATCTACGTGTGCGGCAAGGTCTTCAAGTGGGTCGCCGCCAAGGGCGGCCTCGAGGCCATGCGCGAGCTCAACGTCGCCAAGGCCAAGGTCCTCTACGACTTCCTCGACGAGTCCAAGCTCTTCAAGGGCACCGTGCGCGCCTGCGACCGCTCGCTCATGAACGTCCCGTTCGTGACCGGCGACAAGGACCTCGACGCGCAGTTCGTCAAGGAGGCCACGGCGGCTGGCTTCGTCAACCTCAAGGGCCACCGCAGCGTGGGCGGCATGCGCGCGTCCATCTACAACGCCATGCCCATCGAGGGCGTCCAGGCCCTCGTCGCCTTCATGAAGGACTTCGAGGCCCGCAACTAGGCAAGGGGCCGCGCGAGGCTCGCGCGGCCACAGATAAGGAGCATCGCCATGTACAAGGTCAACTGCATGAACGTCATCGCCAAGGTCGGCACCGACCAGCTGGGCGAGAACTACCAGATCGTCGACTCCCTCGACGAGGCCGACATCGCCATGGTGCGCAGCGCCAAGCTCCATGACACGCAGTTCCCGCCCTCGCTGCTCGCCATCGGCCGCGCCGGCGCCGGCGTCAACAACATCCCGCTCGACCGCTGCGCCGACGAGGGCATCGTCGTCTTCAACACCCCCGGTGCCAACGCCAACTCCGTCAAGGAGGCCGTCATCGCGGCGCTGCTCATGGCCTCGCGCGACTACGTGGGCGGCATCGAGTGGGTCCGCGAGAACAGCGACGACCCCGACGTGGGCAAGTCCGCCGAGAAGGCCAAGAAGCAGTTCGCGGGCAACGAGATCGCCGGCAAGACCATCGGCGTCGTCGGCCTGGGAGCCATCGGCGCCCTGGTCGCCAACGCCGCCCGCAGCCTTGGCATGAAGGTCCTCGGCTACGACCCGTACCTCTCGATCAAGGCCGCCTGGAGCCTCGACCGCCACGTCAAGCACGTCACCAACCTCGACGACGTCCTCACCGGCAGCGACTTCGTCACCATCCACGTGCCCGCCATGCCCTCGACCAAGGGCATGATCGGCCGCGAGCAGATCGCCAAGATGAAGGACGGGGTCATCTTCCTCAACTTCTCGCGCGACTCGCTCGTCGACGAGCAGGCCATGGCGGAGGCCCTCGAGGACGGTCACGTCGCCCGCTACGTCACCGACTTCGCCAACTCGGTCTCGGCCAACATGAAGAACTCCATCGTCCTCCCCCACCTGGGCGCCTCCACCGACGAGGCCGAGGACCGCTGCGCCATCATGGCCGCCAACGAGCTCAAGGACTACGTCGAGAACGGCAACATCGTCAACTCGGTCAACTTTGGCATGGTTGACCTCGGCCCCATCACGGGTGACGCCCGCGTGGCGGTCATCCACAAGAACGTCCCCAACATGATCGGCAAGATCACCGGCGTGCTGTCCGGCGCCGGCGTCAACATCGAGAACATGGGCAACAAGAGCACGAAGGACAACGCCTACACGCTCATCGAGGTCACCGGCGAGGTCGCCCCCGAGGTCGCCGACCAGATCGCCGCCATCGACGACGTCATTCGCGTGCGCGTCATCGAGGCCGCCAAGTAGGATATAGTTCTATCCCGAAACCGTCTGGGGACGTTCCCATCGCGGGGACGTCCCCTCTCTCTTCGAAGGGGAGGCGTCATGCTTTCCAGGGTCCACTGCCTGTATCCGCAAGCCCTCGTCTTCGTGCTCGTCATCGCGACCTTCATGCGCCTCAAGGCCCTGCGGCGCGCCCACCGCCCCCGCCGCGTGGGGACGATGCTCTGGGTCTACCTGTTCGCGGTGACCCTCGAGCTCTCGTACTCCACGTGCCTGCTCGGCAGCGTCCAGTGCGACGTCGTCACCTGGTACGTCTTCTGCACCGCCCTCGCCCTGCTCGGCCTCGTCGTCCTCAAGCGGGACGACCTCATCGACGCCACCCTCACGCAGATGATCTCCGACGAGGAGGGCCTCGCCGTGGCGACCGCGAACCACCGCAGGAGCTCGGCCGTCGCGATTGCCGTCGCCTGTGTCCTCACCGCCGTCGCCGCCGTCCTCCCCCGGTTCCTCCTGGGGCTTCCGGGCGGCGTGTCGGACGCCCTTCCCCTCGTCGCCGCCAGCGTGATCCTGCCCGTCGGCCTCATGCTCCTCGGCCGTGGCGGCGGCCTTGGGCCCGCGCTCGCGTCCATCGCGATCACGGCGGCGGGCTGCGTGCAGGCGAGCATGCTCGCGGACGGCGTCCCCTTCTCGCTGCTGGACGACATGGGAGCGCTCTTCTCGAGCTTCCTGCGTGGCCAGACCCCGCTCGCCCTCACCCAGCCGGTCCTCTGGTCGGCCATCCTCGCGGGCATCGCCGTCGCGCTCTGCGCCGTGCTCTTCAGGCTCCCCACCGTGGTTCCCCCCGAGCCCGAGAGGCCTGCGGACGAGACTGCCGAAGACGAGGACGAGGAGGCGGCCTCGCTGCCCGACGCGGACTCCGAGCCGGAGCCCGTCGCAGACTCCGAGCTGGAGCCCGTCGCAGACCCCGAGCCCTCCCCGGATGGAGAGTCTGTCACCACGAGGGAGTAGCGGGGCACAAGGAGTACCATCTACCCATCATGCTCGCGAACCTGGACATACCACTTGGCGTGCGCATCCTCCTGAGGCTGCTTCCCCCTGCCATCGGGGTCATCACCCTCGTCATCATGCTCGTCAGGCATCATGACGACGACCGCGCCTCCCGCTCGACCCGCTACTGGGTCATCCTCTTCATCGCCCTCCTCCTTGCCGCAGCCGTCTCCTGCGTCACGGGCGTCGTCAAGGCAGACACCCTGGCGGTCCTGGCATACTCCCTCGTCTGCACCCTCGCCGGCCTGCTCGTCACCGCACGCGACGAGCTCCTCGACATGGTCGACGACCTGCCCACGTCACGCAGGGTCCTCTGGCGTCTGAGCCTGCGCGTCGCGGCGTTCTCCTGCGCCGTCGGCATGTCGTTCTTGGCGCTCGAGATTCCCTGGAACACCTTTGGCACCCCCACCAACACCACCTCGGCCCAGGTGGAGGTCGCCTACATCGCCGCGATTCTGTTCACCCTCTGGCTCATCAACCAGCTCCACGGCGGCCTTCCCGCCCTGGGGGTCGTGTTCTTCGCGTTCTGCGGCTTTGCCCAGCACCTCGTGCTCACGCTCAACAACTCCCCCATCACGCCGTCCGACGTCCTCGCCCTGCGCACGGCGGCCGCCGTGTCGGGAGGCTACGTCTACACCGTCACCTCACGACCCCTCCTGGGCATCATGTGCGCCGCGGTGGGAATCGCCGGCCTCGCCTTCGTGCGTCCCATGCGCCACATCGACCAGTACGGCGAGGAAGAGGAGCTCGGCACCGGCATACGCGTGCTGCGCATCCTGAGCTCCGTCGCCGGCGTCGCGTGCGCCATCGGCTTCGTCTGGGTGCTCGTCAACGTCAACCTCCTCTCGTTCTTTGGCATCCAGATGGACTACTGGCCCTCCACGATCATGGAGACCTACAGCGAGCAGGGCCTGGCATCCACCTTCGTCTCGGCCGCGCAGGACCTCAAGATCAAGCGTCCCGCGGGCTTCACCGCGAGCGCCGCCTCGGATCGCAGGGAGGAGCTGGCCCAGGAGTTCGATGCCACGACGGACCGCCTTGCCGCCGAGAAGCAGTTCACCGACGAGCAGCCCAGCGTCGTCGTGATCATGAACGAGACCTTCTCGGACCTCTCCGTCCTCGACGGGCTCCATGCCGGCTACGAGGGACCCAGCTTCTTCACGACGGGCTTCCCCGACGCCCTCTCGCGCGGAAGGCTCTACGTCTCGGTCAAGGGCGGCGGAACGTGCAACACCGAGTTCGAGTTCCTCACCGGCAACCAGTTCGCCTTCGTGGGCGTGGGCAAGAGCCCCTACGCCATGTATGACTTCACCGACGTCGACAACCTTGCGCGGCAGATGGGCGAGATGGGCTACGCGACCACCGCGATCCATCCCAACCTGCCCACCAACTGGAACCGCGAGAGCGTCTACGCGCAGATGGGCTTCGACCGCTTCGTGACCATCCAGGACTTTGCCGACGCCCCCATCTTCCACAACGGCGTCACCGACGGTGCGACCTACGAAAAGGTGCTCGAGCTGCTCGCGTCATCCAGCGGGCCGCAGTTCATCTTCGACGTGACCATGCAGAACCACTCGAGCTACGACAAGAACGACATCCCCGAGGACCGCCTCACGCATGTCGTGCCCACGGACTACGACGACTCCGAGCACAATTCGGAGCTCAACGAGTACCTCTCGTGCATCCAGGCGTCCGATGGGGACCTCGCCACGTTCGTGGCGGCGCTCAAGGAGCTGGACCGCCCCGTCATCCTGGTGTTCTTTGGCGACCACCAGCCCTACTTCACGAACGACTACAACGACGACCTCTTCGCAAACGAGCCGGATGGCCCCGAGCATCAGGCGCGCGTCTACCAGACCGCCTATGTCATCTGGGCGAACTACGACGTTGCTGGCAACGACCAGACGGGCGCCGTCCTCGACACGAGCACCGGGTTCCTGTCGTCCATGGTCCTTGACTACATGGGAGCCCCACTCACCAGCTACCAGAAGGCCAAGCTCATGCTCCAGAGGAGCGTCCCCGCCGTCTTTGCCTACGGATACCTCACGTCGGACGGGTCGTGGCACGCGCTCAACGAGAGCATGGAGGCCCGCGACGACCTCGCGCGGATCCAATACCTCGAGTTTGCCCTCAAGGTCAACTAGCCTCGCCCCGGTACAGGTCGCAAATCCGGAGCCGTACCCGGTACAGGTCGCATTCTCGGAGCCGTACCCGGCCCGGGAGGCCCCA
>CAMPCT010000159.1 GCA_946647055.1 uncultured Atopobium sp.
CGATGCTCTTCCCGTTCATCCACAGCAAGCTGGGCTAGGGTCGCCGGATCTCTACACCGGGTACGGCTCCGTTTTTGCGAGCTGTACCGGGGCTGAGGGGGCCTGCGGGGCCATCCGGGCCGGGTACGGCTCCGGAAAAGCGACCTGTACCGGGTACGGCTCCGGAAATGCGACCTGTACCGGGTACGGCTCCGGAAATGCGAGCTGTACCGGGGCGGAGGGGGCCTCCGGGGCCATCCGGGCCGGGTACGGCTCCGGAAAAGCGCGCCCTACCAGCCGACGCACTCCTCCAGCGCCGCCACGAGCGTCTCCAGCCCCTCGGCGTCATCAACCGAGAAGCGCTCCGGCGACGTGGAGTCGAGGTCGAGCACGGCCACCACTCCCCCGTTCGCGTGAATCGGCACGACGACCTCGCTCCTCGAGGCGCTGTCGCAGGCGATGTGCCCCGGGAAGGCATGGACGTCGGGCACCAGCTGGGTCTGGTCAAGATCCCAGGCGGTACCACAGACTCCCCGCCCACGCGGGATCTCGACGCAGGCCACCTTGCCTTGGAAGGGTCCCAGCAGCAGGCGCGAGGGGTCGCCCTCGTCGACCAGATAGAATCCAGCCCAGCTCACGTCGTCCATCTCCTGCATGATGAGCGCCGACACGTTGGCGAGCGCCGCCACCCGCGAGGGACAACCCTCAACAAGCGCCGCGGCCTGCGCGGCCAGAAGACGGTAGTCGGTCATCGCACGCCTCTCTACTCCACGCAGCTCGCGACGGCCTCGGCCACCGCATCAGCCACGCCACGGTCCAGCGCCGACGGGATGATGTGACCGGGCCCCAGCTCGCCCTCGCGCACGTAGTCCGCGATGGCATGCGCCGCACGGACCTCCATCTCCTCGGTGATCTGCGGAGCCCTCGCCGCCAGTGCCCCCTTGAAGATACCGGGGAACACCAGCACGTTGTTGATCTGGTTGGGGAAGTCGGACCGCCCGGTGGCCACGACCGCAGCACCTCCCGCCTGCGCCTCGTCGGGCATGATCTCGGGCACGGGGTTTGCCATGGCGAAGACGATCGGGTCCGGCGCCATCGAGGCCACCATCTCGCGCGTGACAAGGCCGGGGGCCGAGACGCCCACGAAGGCGTCGGCACCCACCAGCGCGTCGGCAAGGCTGCCGCTCACGTGGCCGCGGTTCGTCATCGCCGCGATCTCCTGCTTGGCCCAGTTCATGTCCTCGCGGCCCTCGACGATGGCGCCTTGCCGGTCGCAGACCACCACGTCGCCAAAGCCCATGTGCAGGAGCAGCCGCGTGATGGCGAGACCCGCCGCGCCCGCGCCAGAGATGACGACGCGCATGTCTGCCGGCACACGTCCCGTGACCTTGGCCGCGTTGATGAGGCCGGCGGAGCACACGACGGCTGTGCCGTGCTGGTCGTCGTGGAAGACGGGGATGTCGCAGAGCTCGCGCAGCCGACGCTCGATCTCGAAGCAGCGCGGCGCCGCGATGTCCTCGAGGTTGATGCCGCCAAAGCTCTTGGAGATGAGGTAGATGGTGCGCACGGCCTCGTCCACGTCGTGCGTGTCGACGCACAGCGGGAACGCGTCCACGTCACCAAACTCCTTGAAGAGCAGGCACTTCCCCTCCATGACGGGCATGCCAGCCGCCGGGCCGATGTCGCCCAGCCCCAGCACGGCCGTTCCGTCGGTGATGACGGCGACCAGGTTGTGCCGGCGCGTGAGGTCCCACGAGCGCTGGTAGTCCGCCTGGATGGCACGGCAGGGCTCGGCCACGCCCGGGGTGTAGAGCAGGGCGAGGTCCTCGGCCGTCCGCGCGTGGGCACGTGCCACGACCTCGATCTTGCCGGCAAGTTCCTCGTGCAGCGCAAGGCTGCGGGCGCTGATGTCGCTCACTAGATCATCTCCTCGGGATGGAAGACCGCGTCGAACGCCTCCCCCGTCATGAGCCCCAGCTCGAGCGTGGCCTCGCGCAGGCTCTTGCCCTCCTCGTAGGCCTTGTGGGCGACCTTGGCCGCGTTCTCGTAGCCGATGTGGGGGTTGAGGCAGGTCACGAGCATGAGCGAGTTGTGCAGGTTGTGGTGCATCCTCTCGCGGTTGGCGGTGATGCCGCTCACGCAGCGCTCGCGGAACGAGTCCATGCAGTCGGCCAGCAGGCGGGCGCTCTGCAGCCAGTTGTAGGCAAGGACTGGCATGAAGACGTTGAGCTCGAAGTTGCCCTGGCTGGCAGCCATGCCCACGGCCACGTCGTTGCCCATGACCTGCACGGCCACCATGGTGACGGCCTCACACTGGGTGGGGTTGACCTTGCCGGGCATGATGGAGCTGCCGGGCTCGTTCTCGGGGATGTTAATCTCGCCCAGGCCCAGGCGCGGACCACTCGCAAGCCAGCGCACGTCGTTGGCGATCTTCATGAGGTTGGCCGCCAGCGCCTTGAGCGCGCCGTGGCCAAAGACCATGGCGTCCTTGCCCGTGAGCGCGCGGAACTTGTTGGGGTCGGTCTGGAAGAACTTGCCCGTGAGGTCGGAGATCTTGGAGGCCACGAGCGTGTCGAAGCCTGCCGGCGCGTTGAGGCCGGTGCCCACGGCCGTGCCGCCCAGGGCGAGCAGGTTGAGCTGCTCGGCCGCGAGCGCGATCTGGTCGGAGGCTCCCTCGACGAGGCCGCACCAGCCAAAGATCTCCTGGCTGAACGCGATGGGCACGGCATCCTGCAGGTGGGTGCGGCCGCTCTTGACGATGCCCTCGTTCTCGACCTCGAGGCGCTCGAGCTCGGCGACGAGGGCCTTTGCCGCGGGAAGGACCCTTTCACGCAGGGCGAGCACGGCCGCGATGTGCATGGCCGTGGGGTAGGTGTCGTTGGAGGACTGCGAGCGGTTCACGTGGTCGTTGGGGTGGATGGGGCGCTCCAACGCGATGCCGCGTTCCGCCGCGAGCTGGTTGGCCCTGTTGGCCACGACCTCGTTCACGTTCATGTTGGACTGGGTGCCGCTGCCCGTCTGCCACACCTTGAGCGGGAAGTTGCCCTCGAGCTTCCCGTCGAGCAGCTCGTCGCAGGCATCGGCGATAAGCTCGCCTGCCGCGGGGTCGAGGACGCCGAGCTCGACGTTCGCCTGTGCGGCGGCCTTCTTGAGGATGCCGAAGGCGCGGATTATCTCGACGGGCATGGTCTCGGTGCCTATGGGGAAGTTCTCGAGGCTGCGCTGCGTCTGGGCGCCCCACAGCGCCTTGGCGGGAACCCTCATCTCTCCCATTGAGTCGTGCTCGATGCGGTACTGCTCCATGTCTCCTCCTCGCTCGGTTGGGCAACGTGACCATGATAGCGTGACATGGGGCTGGACAAAGGTGCCTGTTACCTTTGTCCAGCCAAAAAAGAGCCGCCCCTCGCGAGGAGGGGCGGCCACGGTCGCACGTATGCGGGGCGACGACTAGCGCTTGATGTTGTAGAAGGCGCTCATGCCGGCGTACTCGGCAGACTCGGCCAGGCCGTCCTCGATGCGGAGGAGCTGGTTGAACTTGGCGACGCGGTCGGTGCGTGCGGGGGCACCGGTCTTGATCTGGCCGGCGTTGGTGGCGACGGCGAGGTCGGCGATGGTGGTGTCCTCGGTCTCGCCGGAGCGGTGCGAGACGACGCAGGTGTAGCCGGCGCGCTGGGCGGTCTGCATGGCCTCGAGGGTCTCGGTGAGGGTGCCAATCTGGTTGACCTTGATGAGGATGGCGTTGGCGGCGCCAAGCTCGATGCCCTTCTTCAGGCGGGAGGTGTTGGTGACGAAGAGGTCGTCGCCGACCAGCTGGACGCGGTCGCCGATGCGCTGGGTGAGCTTCACCCAGCCATCCCAGTCCTCCTCGGCCAGGCCGTCCTCGATCGAGATGATCGGGTAGGTGTTGACGAGCTCCTCCCAGTAGTCGACCATCTCGTCGGACGTGAGGGTGCGGCCCTCGCCCTTGAGCTCGTAGCAGCCGGTCTCCTTGTTGTAGCACTCGGAGGTGGCAGGATCCATGGCAAACATGAAGTCCTTGCCGGGCTCGAAGCCGGCCTTCTTGACGGCGTCCATGAGGTACTCGAACGGCTCGGCGTTGGTCTTGAGGTCGGGGGCGAAGCCGCCCTCGTCACCCACGCCCGTGGAGAGGCCGGCGGCCTTGAGGACGCCCTTGAGGGTGTGGTAGACCTCGGCACACCAGCGCAGGGCCTCCGTGAAGGAGGGGGCGCCGACGGGCATGATCATGAACTCCTGGAAGTCGACGTTGTTGTCGGCGTGGACGCCACCGTTGAGGATGTTCATCATGGGCGTGGGCAGGGTGTGGCCGTTGGGGCCGCCCAGGTAGGCGTAGATGGGCTGGCCGCAGGAGACGGCCTGGGCGCGGGCGACGGCGAGCGAGCAGCCAAGGATGGCGTTGGCGCCGAGGACGGCCTTGTTGGGGGTGCCGTCGGCCTCGATGAGGGCGGCGTCGACGGCGCGCTGGTCGGCGGCGTCAAGGCCGATGATGGCCTCCGCGCACTCGTTGTTGACGTGGTCGACGGCCTTCAGGACGCCCTTGCCCACGTAGCGGCTGCCGCCGTCACGGAGCTCGACGGCCTCGAACTCGCCCGTGGACGCGCCGGAGGGAACGATGGCGCGGCCGACGGAGCCGTCCTCGAGCATGACCTCGACCTCGACCGTGGGGTTGCCACGGGAGTCGAGAACCTCGCGACCGTAGACATCAATGATTCCTGCCATGTCTCACACCTTTCTGTTGGATTGCGGACAATGAAGCTTGGGCAAGTATAGCGCCTTCCACACGGCCGCACCCAAAAGGGGCGGACGTTGGGGCAGGTCCTCACACGCACGCCACCGCACGATGCGGCGGCATCGCGACAAAGTGCTAACAGTTGGGAACATGAGGGCGTTTCTTGTCTCCCCCACCCGCGAAGGGGCTATTCTGGGAATGTCTGCCCCTGCAGGCACATCGTTCGACGAGTGAAATGGAGCTTCACAATGGCACGGGTCTACAACTTCTCCGCCGGTCCCGCCGTGCTCCCCGAGGAGGTCCTCGAGGAGTGCCGCGAAGAGATGCTCGACTACCGCGGCTGCGGCATGTCCGTCATGGAGATGAGCCATCGATCTTCCGTCTTCCAGCAGATCATCGACGAGGCCGAGGCCGACCTGCGCTCCCTCATGGGCATCCCCGACAACTACAAGGTCCTCTTCCTGCAGGGTGGCGCCTCCCAGCAGTTCTCGGCCGTGCCCATGAACCTGTGCGGCCTGCCCGGCGCCTCCCGCAAGGCCGACTACATCATCACCGGC
>CAMPCT010000160.1 GCA_946647055.1 uncultured Atopobium sp.
CCAGCGGCACCCCAAAGGTCACCTGCTCGTCGTCCACGCCAAGGCGTTCGTGGCAAATCGACACCATGGACCCGAACGAGGCCGACGATGATGCGGTGGTGAGTGCCGTCATTATGGCAGGCAAACAGTCGGAGAGCGTGCGCGAGACGCTGGCACATACCCTCCGACAGGTGACCGGCATCGTCAAGTCGAAACTCATGTGATCTCTGCCTGCTTACCCGCACTACATCCCCTCTGTAGGCCACTCACCCCATGGCAACCGCTCAGCCAAAGACGACCCCCACCTGTGCGCGAATCTCGTCCATGACGGCAAGCGACGCCAGCGTGACCTCGCGCGCCTGGGCGGCACCGAGGACGGGCGGCAGCTCGCCACGTATCGATGCCGCGAAGTCGTCAAGCTCCGAGGCGATGTTGTTGGGGGCATCGGGCACGTCGAGTGGCGTCGCGAAGCCCTCGCCCATGCCCCAGTCCCCCGTGATGGCGGCGGGGCGGACGATCTCGACCGAGCGCGGGTCCGACGCCTGGCGGACGAGCAGGGTCGCATTCTCGCCAGCCACCTGCGAGGGGACGTGGTCGTCGAAGGTCTTGCCCCACGAGACGTGCACGCCCTTGTCCTCATAGGCGAGGATGGCCTGGCCGGAGAGGTCGACGCGGTGCGCCGGCTCGGAGACGTCGATGCCCGGGACGTCGACCACGACGCCTGCCGCCTGCACGGAGCTCGGAGCCCCAAAGAGCGCGACGGCGAACTCGACCATGTAGCAGCCGAGGTCCATGAGGGCGCCACCGGCACGACGGGGGTCGAAGCACGAGGCGACGTCACCCCTGCGAAGGCGTGCGACGCGGCCCGAGACCTTGGCGTAGCCAAAGGACGCGGCGCGAACCTGCCCCAGCTCGGGCAGGGCGTCGCGGACCACCTTGAACCCGGGGTCGTGGATGGACCGCATGGCCTCCATGCACACCACGCCCGACTCGGCCGCCGCCTCGAAGAGCTGCGCCGCCTCGGCGTGCGTGGGCGTGAAGGGCTTCTCGACGAGGACGTGCTTTCCCGCGCGGAGCATCTTGAGCGCGTGCCCGAAGTGGCAGGTGTTGGGGCTCGCGACGTAGACCGCCTCCACGTCGGGGCATGCGGCGAGCTCGTCGAGGGAGTCGAAGAGCAGGGTCGCCTCTCCCCCGCCCGCGGCGCGGACCTTCTCGGCATACTCTCGCGCGCGCTCGAGGGAGCGCGAGTATGCGCCTACGATGGTCGCGGATCCGGTCCTGGTGACGGCGTCGAGGAAGACCTCGGCTATGTGGCTCGTTCCAATCGTCGCAAAGCGTACGGGTTCCATGGTCACATCCCCCTCTCGAGTCGTGGCACGATTCTACCCCATGGCTCATGGGAGCGAGGGGTTACGGCGCAGGCCATCCTTCTCACTTTTCCAAGAATGTGAGCAACGCCCGCGCACATTTGTGCAGCTGTGCTGTTATCGGCCCCCCAACAGGCGTTTTGTCGCTTTGCGAGCAATTCCGAGGGTAGATAATCAGACGTCATCCCCTCGAGAGAGTCGGCGGTGAACCCACCATGATCGAGATTCGCAACATAGCCAAGTCCTACCGCACGGGCGACTTCGTCCAACGGGCGCTCGACGACGTCTCCATCACCTTCCGCGACAACGAGTTCGTGGCCGTCCTTGGCCCCTCGGGCTCGGGCAAGACCACGATGCTCAACGTCCTCGGCGGCCTCGACCACGCAGACTCGGGCGACCTCGTCATCAACGGCACCTCCACGGCGCACTACCGCGACAGCGACTGGGACACCTACCGCAACCACCGCATCGGCTTCATCTTCCAGAGCTACAACCTCATCCCCCACCAGACCATCCTCTCCAACGTCGAGCTCGCCCTCACGCTCGCCGGCATCGGCAGCTCGGAGCGCAAGGGGCGCGCACGGGAGGCGCTTGGCCGCGTGGGCCTCGCCGAGCACGTCGACAAGCTCCCCAGCCAGCTCTCGGGCGGGCAGATGCAGCGCGTCGCCATCGCACGCGCCCTCGTGAACGACCCCGACATCCTCCTCGCCGACGAGCCCACCGGTGCGCTCGACACCGAGACGGGACTCCAGGTCATGGACCTGCTCAAGGAGATTGCCGAGGAGCGCCTGGTGGTCATGGTCACCCACAACCCCGAGCTCGCCGAGCAGTACGCGACCCGCATCGTGCGCCTGGCCGACGGGCGCATCATCGACGACAGCGACCCCTACGAGCCCACGGACGAGGAGGTCGCCTTCCTGAGGTCGTCCGAGGGGCCCCAGAGGCGCGCGTCCATGTCGTTCCTCACCGCGCTCGCCCTCTCGTTCAACAACCTCATGACCAAGAAGGGCCGCACCTTCCTCACCGCCTTCGCCGGCTCCATCGGCATCATCGGCATCGCCGCCATCCTCGCCCTCTCCAACGGCGTCAACGACCACATCGCCCGGACCGAGGAGGAGGCCATGTCGTCCTACCCCCTCTCCATCAGCGAGTCGGCGGCCAACTTCGCGTCGCTCATGGTCGCCTCGATGGACGAGGACTCGACCATCGGCGCCGCGTTCTGGGAGGACCCCTCGCGCACGCCCGCCGGGACCGACCTCATCCCCGAGACCACCATCGTCTCCGACATGTTCGCCCACATCGACTCCAACGACCTCACGAGCTTCAAGGCGTTCCTCGAGAGCGGCGAGAGCGGCATCGAGCCGCACGTCAACGACATCGTCTACAACTACGGAATCTACCCGCGCTTCTTCAGGTCGGACACGTCCGATGGCATCGTCGAGCTCGGCGCGTCGTTCTCCTCGGGCGGCATGAGCTCGATGATGAGCGCCCTCTCGAGCCTGGGCATGAGCGGAAACGGGTCGACGTCCTTCACGGAGATGCTCAACAACCGCGAGCTGCTCGAGAGCCAGTACGACGTCATCGCCGGTCGCTGGCCCAACAGCTACGACGAGGTCGTGCTGGTGCTCTCCTCGCGTGGGCGCCTCACCGACTTCACCCTCTATGACCTGGGCATCCTCGACCCCAAGGAGTTCCAGGAGATCGTCGAGTCGGTCGCGAGCGAGGAGGAGTACACCATCCCCGACACCACCGTCGAGCTCACCTACGACGACGCGCTCGGCCTGACCTTCCGTGCCGTGGTTCCCGCCGAGTGCTATCGCCTCTCCGAGACGGGGGACGCCTGGACCAACATGTCCGACGACGAGGCGTTCATGCGCGACGTCCTCGAAAACTCGGTCGAGCTGCACGTCGTGGGCGTCATCAGGCCCAGCGAGACGACCGACAGCCCCACCATGAGCGAGGGCATTGCCTACACCCATGAGCTCACCGAGGAGCTCATCCGTCGTGCGAACGAGACCGAGATCGTCCGCCAGCAGCTGGCGGACCCCGATGTCGACGTGTTCACCGGCGAGACCTTCGAGTCCCTGCGCGACGGCACGGCGGATGCCTTCCAGATGGACGACCTCTTCACGGTCGACGAGGAGGCCATGCAGAACGCCTTCTCCTTCGACACCTCCTCGCTCTCCGGCCTGGGCAACCTCGACCTCTCGGGTATGGACTTCTCCGGCATGGACCTGTCGGGGCTCGACCTCTCCGGCATGGACCTCTCGGGGCTCGACCTCTCTGGCATGGACCTCTCTGGCATGGACCTGGGAATCGACCCCAGCTCGATCTCGATCGACCCGAGCGCGGCCAGCCAGGTCTTCAGCGACGAGGCCATGAGGCAGATCATGGCAGGCGCCCCCCAGCCCAACATGGAGGAGTTCCTCCAGAAGGTCATCGAGAAGCTGGGGCTTCCCCTTCCGGACGAGGGCGAGAATCCCGACGACCCCTCTGGCGACGAGCCCAGCGAGTTCCCCATCGACCAGTACCTCACCGAGGAGCAGATCGCCGCGGTCACTGAGGCAGCGAGCAGGCTCTCCGCTGGCTTCATCACCTGGGTCGTCACGCCTGTCGAGCAGGGCGGCCACGGCGGCACCATCGCCGACCTCTCGGGCGACGACTCGGCCGCGCTCATGCAGGAATACCTCATGACGCCCGGTGCCCAGGCCATCATCGCAAGCTCCGCCGAGTCGCTGCAGGAGAGCTTTGGCGATATGGGCGAGCAGGTGGGCCAGGCGGCCCAGGAGGCGGTCACCGAGGTCATCTCCGACTACATGCAGAACCAGTTCGCGCCCTACCTCGCAGACGCCATGGGCCAGCTCATGAGCCAGGCGGCGCAGGCCATGACCGAGCAGATGGCCCAGGCACTCTCGACGCAGGTCATGGGGGCCATCGGAGCGCAGGTGGCCCAGCAGATGCAGTCGCAGATGGCGGCCATGTCGGGGCAGGTCTCTCAGCAGCTCCAGCAGCAGATGACGGCCGTGATGACCCAACTGTCCACGCAGATCGCGGAGACCATCTCCTCGCAGCTGGGCTCGCAGATGTCCCAGCTCTCGAGCGCCCTCGAGGACGCCTTCTCGTTCGACTCGGACGCCTTCGCCGATGCCATCCAGTTCAACATGGACGCGGACGACCTCACCTCGCTGCTGACCAACTACGCGCAGGCAGGCCAGCTCACCTACGACAACAACCTCATCAAGCTCGGGTATGCCGACTTCGACCGCCCGCGCTCCATCGACATCTACCCCGTGAGCTTCGACGACAAGGAGGCCGTCCTCGACATCATCGACACGTACAACGAGCGGATGGTGTCCGAGGGCCACGACGAGCAGAAGATCACCTACACCGACATCATGGGCGCCCTGCTCTCGAGCGTCTCTGACATCGTCAACACGATCTCGACCGTGCTCATCGCGTTCGTCTCGATCTCGCTCGTGGTGAGCTCCATCATGATCGGCATCATCACCTACATCAGCGTGCTGGAGCGCAAGAAGGAGATCGGCATCCTGCGCGCGATGGGTGCCAGCAAGGGCAACGTCGCCAACGTCTTCAATGCGGAGACCTTCATCGAGGGCCTCATCGCGGGCATCTTCGCCATCGCGGTGGTCCTCGCCGCGTCGGTCCCCGTGAACGCCTACATCCTCGAGACGCGCAACGTCCCCAACATCATGCAGCTGCCCGCGCGGGAGGCGCTCATCCTCATCGGCATCTCGGTGGGGTTGACGGTGCTGGCAGGCCTCATCCCATCGAGCGCCGCGAGCCGACGCGACCCCGTCGAGGCGCTGCGCAGCGAGTAACAGCCATTGTCCAAAAAGGGAGTATCCCCTAGTGGACAA
>CAMPCT010000161.1 GCA_946647055.1 uncultured Atopobium sp.
GACCACGTCATGGACTGGGGCGACCCCGTGCTCGAGAGCTACATGCGCGAGATCACGGGCATAACCGAGGGCGACATCTGGCTCCACGACGTGTGGCTGCTCACCGACCTCGACCTCTCCGTAGAGCCGGACGAGAACAACGTCATCCAGAATGGGCCGCGCATCACGGACATCTCCGCCTTGGCAGAGCTCACGAACCTGCGGACGCTCTGCCTCACGTTCCAGGACGTCGAGGACATCTCTGTGGTCGCTGGCATGACGAACCTTCGTGGCCTGGACATCCAGTGCTGCCACGTGAGCGACCTCACACCGCTTGCGGGCCTCGACCGGCTGGAATGGCTCTATGCGGGCTACTGCAGGATCACGGACCTGTCGCCGCTTGCGGGCCTGACGAGCCTCCAGTCGCTCGGCCTGTACTACAACCGCGTCACGGACATCGAGCCGCTGCGTGGTCTCACGAACCTTGAGTACCTCAACCTGCAGTGCAACCCCATCGAGGACTACTCGCCCATCGAGGGCCTCGACATCGAGGAACTCTCCATATAGCCGCGGGACGGGGACGGGTCGCGCCTTGGCTCACCCCAGCACGCCGAGCGCCGCGACCAGCCCCGCTGCCGCCTGCGCCGCGTCCATCCCCTCTGCGGGAACGTGGACGAAGCCGCAGGGCACCTGCGTGTTGGCAAGTCGATGCAGCATGAGGTACATGAGGTCGTTGCACACGTAGGCACCGGCACTGTACGAGACCTCGCCAGGCAGCCCGGCATCGTGGATGGCCGCCGCCATCGCGCGTACGGGCAGGGTCGAGAAGAGCGCGCCTTCGCCGCCGGGGATGACGGGCTCGTCCTGTGGCGCGTTGCCTGCGTTGTCGGGGATGCGCGCGAAGCGCAGGTTGATCGCGACCATCTCGGGCGTGATGACGGCGCGACCGCCGGACTCGCCCACGCACACGATCGCATGCGGATGCAGCCGCGCGACCTCCGCCAGGGCCACCTCTGCCGCCCGGCCAAACTCGACGGGCAGGACCAGACGACACAGCTCGAAGCCACCAACCACGTCCGGCATCGCCATGACGGCCTCGCGCGAGGCGTTTGTCGCGCGTCCGCCGAACGGCTCGAAGCAGGTTATGAGAAGTCGCTCGCGTTCCATGGTCACCACTCTAGCATGTGGGACAAAACCTCTGCCCCTTTGCCCCACATTTGGTTGCAAGGCCCCTGACCTGCGGATGCAACCAGAAGGCGCCTTGTGGTGGCACCAAAATTGCAGCCTGCGGTTGGTGGAATGGGACCTCGTGCTACCCTAACGTCTTGGGTGTCACAAGGCACCAACGAGAAAGGCACCGCAATGAGCTTCCGCAACAACCTCCAGCACCTCCGCGCCACGCGCAACATGACCCAGGAGCAGCTCGCCATGCTCGTGGGCGTCTCCCGCCAGTCCGTCACCAAGTGGGAGTCCGAGCGCGCCTACCCCGAGATGGACAAGCTCCTCAAGATCTGCGACATCTTTGGCTGCACGCTCGACGAGCTGGTCTCGGGCGACCTCACCGGCCTTGCCGCCGAGCCCTCGCAGGCCGTTCCCGCGATGGCTGCGCTCTCCGACGTCACGGGCTACGACGAGCATCACATCGTGTATGCCACGCGCATTGCGTCCGGCGTCGCAGCCATCATCCTGGGTGTCGCGATTGCCGCGCTGCTCGACGGCATGGCGTTTGGCCCGCTGCCCGCCGATGCCGTCGCGGGGCTGGCCATGTTCGGCTTCATCATCGTGGGCCTTGCGCTCATCATCCCCGCGGCCATGGACCACACCGCCTTCCAGCGCGCGCACCCCTTCGTCGAGAGCTTCTACACCGCCGAGCAGGAGCAGCAGGTCAGGCACGAGTTTGGCATCCAGCTCGCCGTGGGCGTCGGGATCGTCATCGCGGGCGTGGCGCTTGGCTCGGTGGGCGACAACCGCTTCACCAATGCGGCCTTCCTCCTCTTTGTGGCCATCGGCGCCTTTGTGCTCGTGCGCGGCGGCATCATGGCCGGCCGCATCGACGTCGAGGAGTACAACATCGACTCCCTGTCCGAGCTCACCGAGGAGGAGGTCGCCTCCATCGTGGGCGAGGAGCGTGCTGCCAAGGTGCTCGCCAAGGTCCGTCGCAATCGCCTTACCGGCTCCGCATGCGCGATCATCATGATCCTCGCCACCATCGTGGCCCTCTGCCTGCTGTTCTACGGTGAGTACTACTTCTGGATTCCCTGGATGGTGGGTGGCCTGCTCTGTGCCGTGGCAGCCATTGGCGTGGGCATGCTCGGCGAGAAGTGATTGGCTGCAGCCCGGGAACGAGAAACTGCCAAAAAATCGAGCTTTTAGGAAGATTTGACTTGCACCAGACGGAGACGCCCGATTTTCGGTGCCTCTGACCAGCGCAAACAGAAGGGGTGTATTTCCCGGGTGGGGAAATGACACCCCTTTTCTTCCTAAAAGCTCGATTTTTTGGCAGTTTCTCGTTACTGAGCTGCAGGGTTAGCCCGTCGCTCCGGGGAGGGTGATCGTCCGCAGGGCAGCGCGACGCTCCTTCCATGCCGCGTCCAGGGGCCGCGCGCGAATGCCCATCAGCTTTCGCAGGCCGGTCGCAAACGTGTCGAACTCATCCACATTCATGACCTGCGTCCGCGTAAGCGGAAGCACCGTGACCTTGCTGACGACCAGCTCCACCTCGCGCTTAGAGTCCTTGTGTCGATTCCATTCCCCGGAGTGCGCGTAGTCGCTGTTGTATTCAACGTCGATGCCCGAGGCCTTCCAGAAGAGGTCGGGGCTGAGGACCCTTTCGCCGCCAGCACCTCCCACAGTGACCTTGGGGTTGAGGATGGGCAGCGGCAGTCCATATCCCCCAAGGCGACGCGGAAGGCAGAGCTGCAGGTAAACACCTGTTTCCATGGGAGACTTGGCATTGTCGAGCACCCACTTGAGGGCGGCGCGAGCCTTGACTGCTCCCCGCGCGCCAGGATTGCGGACAAGGTATGACTCGATCTTGGCGCGGGTGGTGAGGCGGTCGAGGTCATAGGTGTACTCGCGGTTCTCCTCGTAGCCGGTGTAAAGGGGGTCACCCATGCCGCCGAGGGGGAGGTGCCAGCGGCTGTATTCGCCACAGAGCTCCATGCCGACAAAGGCCAGCTCGGCTGTGTCCATCATAGTTGCGAGCTGCAGGAACAGCGCCGGGGCGGAGCTGATGAAAATGCCGTGCCCGATGTCGACGAAGGTGCCGTTGGGGACGTCGGGTCCCCAGACGTGCGTGACGAGCTTGCTCGTCCTGGTCTGACGTGCGGGCTTGTCGACGAAGGCGTGGATGGGCCTCGAGACGTGAGAAAGCCACTGCTCGGCGGTGTTGTCGAGAGACTGCAGGTCATGAACGGAGCTCAGGGGGCTACGCAGGCGCCCACGCCGAACAGAGGTGCCTTCGATGGTCCCATCGCCGGTCGAACGAAGATAGCGGACGAGCTCGAGGGAGGACTCGTAGCCAAGGTAGAGGTTCATGAGGTCCCTTCGTCGCGATTCTGCAGTTGGAAGTTGTGATTATGCCAAAAAATCGAGGTTTTAGGAAGAAAAGGGGTGTCATTTCCCCACCCGGGAAATACACCCCTTCTGTTTGCGCTGGTCAGAGGCGCCGATTTTTGACCGCTTCTTTCGAGCGTGGAGCGAATCTTCCTAAAAGCTCGATTTTTTGGCAGTTTCACGTTATCGGGCTGCAGGCATCTCGCGAAACCGCCTATCCCAGCAGGCGATGTTCGAAGCGTCCGTCCTGGTAGATGCCGTAGCTGTGTGTTCCGTCCTTGGGAATGCCCACGCTGCCCGGGTTGAAGGCGCGAACGGTGCCGCCATCCGGCAGTGCGACGTCCTCGTTCACTTTGACGTGCGTGTGGCCAAAGAGCAGGACGTCACCGTCGCGCAGGGCGGGCATGCGGTCCACGGAGTTGTGGAAGCCCGCACCATAGACGTGCCCATGGGTGGCAAAGAGCGTATGGTCGCCGTCGGAGAGAAGCGCGTAGTCAGCCATGCAGGGGAAGGGGAGGACCATCTGGTCGACCTCGGCCTCGCAGTTGCCGCGGACGGCCACGATCTTATCGGCGATGCCCGAGAGCTGGGCAATGACCTCCTTGGGTGCATAGTCGCCGGGCAGGTCGTTGCGCGGACCGTGGTAGAGCAGGTCGCCCAGCAGTACCACGCGGTCGGGCGCTTCGGCGGCCACGGCGTCCATCAGGTGTGCGCACCAGCTTGCGGCACCGTGTATGTCGGATGCGATGACGAGCTTCATGGGCCCTCCTCGGACGTCTCCCAACAAAGAGAAAACCGGGCCCCGAAGGGCCCGGATTCGCGCTCGATATGCCGCTTGGCAGCGCGGGAGCTAGTCCTCGGAGATCTCGATGATCGCGCCGGAGGGGCAAGCGTCGAGGCAGGCACCGCAGGCGATGCAGTTGTCCTCGTCGACAACCTCGGCGATGTCGCCAAGGTCAAGGACGCCACTGGGGCAAGCGTCAACGCAAACGCCACAGGCGATGCACTCGTCAGCATCAATGATGGGCTTAGACATAGTTGTATCCTTCCAATCCGGCCGCCTTCGCGCAACAACCCTCTCCAAGGCGTCACTGGCGACGTGCTTGGTGCGAGAATAGCACTCATGCCCACTATTGCAAGCCCCCCAAAAGGACAAAAACGAGTTTGCAATAGTCACAGCGCCCCTTGCGGACGGGACGCGAAATGACGGGCGCCCTCTCTCGCAGCCCTATAATGTGTGGAATCAAGAAATCTAGTGTGAAGACACTTAGATTATGTATAGGATTCACACATAGGGGATATAAACCCATGCGATAGGAACACGCGCCTCCCAAACGGGAGACGAAGTCAGGAAGGAACCATCATGAGCAAGATCCTTGGCATCGACCTTGGCACCACCAACTCCGCCATGGCCATCTTCGAGAACGGCAAGCCCACGATCATCGTCAACGCCGAGGGCGACCGCACCACCCCGTCCGTGGTCGGCTTCCGCTCCGACGGTGACCGCATCGTCGGCAAGGCGGCCAAGAACCAGGCCGTCACCAACCCCACCAACACGGTCTTCTCCATCAAGCGCTTCATGGGCCGTCGCTACGACGAGGT
>CAMPCT010000162.1 GCA_946647055.1 uncultured Atopobium sp.
CCGAGGAGGAGGCTGACCAGGGCCCGATCATCGAGTGGGCCAACGCGACCTCTGCCGAGGAGGCCGCCAAGGGCGCCGGGTTCGAGCGCTTTGGCGTCATCGACAAGTTCACCCTCGGCGACCTCGAGTTCGCCAACCCCAGCTTCTCCTATGCTGGTGGTGTCGCCCAGGCGATGTACGAGACCCCGGCGACCGCGGTCTTCATCCGCAAGGCCGAGGGCTACTATGACACGCCGCTCTCCGACCGCGCGCTTGACGAGTTTGCCGCCCACTGGACCAAGACCATCGGCAGCATCGAGGTCAACTGCTATGGTCCCGCACGTGGCGCCGTGACGGTCGCCACCTGGACCGATGGCTTCAGGAGCTACGGCATCACCTTCCAGGGCCTTGGTGGCGAGGAGATGTCCATGGACACCGACGAGCTCGAGGTCCTTGTGAAGGGCATCAGCGAGGCCGACGCCGACCAGACGTCGACCGCGCAGACCGAGGAGGAGAAGAAGGCCGAGGAGGAGAAGAAGCGCGCTGAGGAAGAGGCGAAGCGCGCCGAGGAGGAGAAGAAGAAGGAAGAGGAGCAGAAGCAGCAGGAAGCCGCTGCCAAGAGCAACCTTCCCACCGAGATGGAGGCCGACGCCATGGTCGAGAAGGCCAGCGGCGGCAGCTGCGTCTCCGTCGACAAGGTGACCACCAAGCAGTATGGCGAGTGCTGGTATTGCGTGGCCGTCGGCAAGGACGGCACCAAGTACGAGTACTACGTCGACAAGGACGGCGCGCACCTCATCAACAAGACGGCCCCCTCGTCCGACCAGCAGAAGAAGGACACGAGTGGCGGTCACTACGAGGGCGAGAACGTCACCATCTTCGGCAGCATCTACGCCGAGTGGCACCAGGCCAACGGCCAGTGGTATGCGACCTTCGTCACCTACAACGGCACGCAGATCTTTGCCGAGCCCGCGCCTGCCGGTGGCGGCTGGAAGTTCAACGCCATCGTCAACGGCAAGCCCGTCCTGGTCTTCTACAGCGAGCAGGAGAGCTCTTCCATCGGCCAGTACGGTCCCGCCGGGGTCTCGAGCCACTGGCTCGGCGAGGACGGCAAGACCTGGTACTAGGCCTTCTGCCCAAACGCACGTGGCATGATGACGGGGGCGCCCTTCGGGGCGCCCCCTTTGTCGTATGATGGGGAACGTTGTGTGGCAAGCGCGTCGTCGGGGGTTTGATGGTCGTCTTCCAGAACATGCTCGGCTTTCTTCTCATGATGGCCATGGGGCTCGTCGCGCGTCGCACGGGCATCCTCGCGCGCGAGACGCTTCCCCGGCTGAGCTCGCTCGTCGCCAACGTGACCTTTCCCTGCATGATCATCGCGAGCTTCACCGGGGCAACCGACCGCATGGGGCTGGCGGAGGCTGGCAACGCCTTCGTCGCTTTCGCGGCGCTGGTAGCCGTGCTGGTTGGCATGGCATGGATAATGCCGCGCCTGCTTCGCTATCCGCGTCATCTGCAGCCCTGTGCGAACCTGTGCTTCTGGCTCACGAACATCGGTTACATGGGCATGGCCCTGCTGAGCGCGACCCACGGAGATCACGCGAAGGTGTATGTGATGCTCTACCTGCTGCCCAGTAACCTCATGCTCTACACCTACGCCATCTGGCTGCTGCGTCGTGGTGCGTCCCTCGAGGCGGGGGAGGCAGAGGCGGGCGAGTCGTCCGGTCGTGACGGCTCGTCGCTGCGGGGGCTTCTCAACCCCGGCGTGGTGACCACGGTTGCGGGTGGCATCCTCTACTTTGCCGGGGTCACGATGCCTGAGACCCTGCTGGTGCCCCTCGAGCGCATCGGGGGCGTCACCGTTCCCCTCGCCATGATGGTGGCCGGGGCCCAGCTGGCTGACGTCTCGTTCCGCGAGATGCTGACCGACTGGCGCCTGCTTGCCTTCTGCACGGTGAAGATGCTCCTGGTGCCCATCGCAGTGCTTCTGGTCCTGAGGCTGTTCGTGGCAGACGTCGACCTCTTTGCCTGCTGCATGGCGGTCCTCTCGATGCCCACGGGTGTCCTCGTGAGCGCCCTCGCCCTGCTCTACCAGCCAAACGCCGCGGCCGAGGCCACGCGCGTGGTCGCGCTCACCACGGTGATGAGCGCCGTGACGGTGCCGCTCGTGTGCCTGGCGGTGGGGCTGTAGGGCTGTGGGACTATCCGGCGGTGTCGCGTTCTCGAGGGGCTGTTGAGGCAACGGCTCCGTTGCGACTCTCTCATCGCCTAGTCGGCCAGCGCCTCCTCGATCCACAGGCGGCGGAGGTCGTACTTCCAGCAGTCTCGGATGTTGCCGTCAAGGACGCTCTGGTAACGCTGGACATACTCGGAATCGGGGTCGAGGAGCGTAGCGTTGGAGATGACCCCATGGGCAGAACCACCCCAGCAGTGGAGCTCGTTGTAAACGCCTGCTTGGGACAGCGTGTCCTGGTAGGCACGGCATGTCGCGGAGTTTGCCTCCTCGGCGTCGGGATGCATGAACGTCGGACACAAACCAACACAGTCCTCGGGGGTCGCGTAGTTGGGGAACATCTCGGGGTTGTTGAAGCAGCTCACATTGTTGAGCCCGAGGTACTGCATGCTCGAGAGCCACATGGCACGTCCATCCCACGGGCCGAGAATGGTGCTGGTCTTGAAGATGGGGCGGTTGTCGGTGAACGCGCACTCGACGACGCAGCCGCGGGGACGATGACCATACCTCTTGAGACGATGTGCCAGCGAGAGGGCGAGGTTCGAACCGCTGCTCGCTCCGTAGAGAACCACCATGTCGGGGTCGATGCCCAGCTCATCGGCGTTGGCGATCATCCATTCGTAGCCTGCATGCAGGTCGTTGATGGCGGCGGGATAGGTGTGGCCTTCCATCGCCGTGCGGTAGCGCGGACACACCACGGCACAGTCATACCTGTCGGCAAGCATCCAATAGATATAGAACTCAATCATGCACATGACCATTCCGCCGCCGGCAGCTGCGAACAGCACGTTGAGCTTGTCGGATTTGGACTCGGCGGGTCGATAGATGACGACTTCGACCTCGGTCTCTGGTTCCTCGGGACATCCCGGCGCAACGTGAATCTCACGGCGGTCGATAGCTGGGTTCCCTGTCTCTTTCCCAGTTCCCAGGAGTTCTCGCATGCCTGCTGCCTGCACGGCGACTGCCGCCTTCCGCTCCTCGAAGGGAATGTCGTAGTTGTAGATGGAATCGATGGTCGCGGTTCCCGCAGCCATGAGTGCCTCATAGCGCTCGGCCAACTCGGGGTGCGCCCACTTCTGTGCATCGAACCTGTCATAGAGCCTCTCGAACTTGCTCATGATTCGTCCTCCCTCAGTTGGAAACGTTGCCTTCAGGCAGACGACATGGTCGTCCAATCGAATCGAATCATCTGGAATCGTCGAGTTCAATGAATCATGTCCCTGGAGTGTCACGAAATGTGACACTCATCCAAATCCGTCATAATGAGTAGATGGGTTTTCGCCCATGGCCTGCAGCGCCCGAGTGCGGGGAGGAAATGACATGAGCACCTCAATCATCACGAGGCGTGCGATCCAGCAGGCCTTCGAGACGCTCGTCCTGAGGCAGGACCTTGCCACCATCACCGTGAGTGACATCTGTGCGGAGACCGGAATCTCACGCAACACCTTCTACCGCTACTTTCACGACAAGTACGAACTTGCCACGTGGTCTCTCGAACAGCTCATCGACAGAATCCTCTTGGAGGGACAGGACCTCTCGCATAGTTTGCTCGATGGGGTCGTCTCGTATCTTTCGCAGAACCGTGAGTTCGTTCGGCGGGTTCTCCGCTACACGGGACAGAACTCGTTGCGAGAGGTGCTGCTCGAGCGTACGCGGACGCTTTGTCTTGAGCATGCTGCGAACATGCGCGGACAGCTGCTCTCACAGGAGGACGAGCTGGCAATCGAATATGCGAGCAGCGGGTGCGTATCGATGCTGTTGCAGTGGGTCACGGGTGACTATGACCTATCGATCGCCGAGATCTCCAGTCTCATCGAGCGCTGCTATCCCTCGTTCCTCCCCAAGTAGGCCTTTCGCAACCCTCAGGAGCGGTGTTCCCTAGCCGCGCCTGAAGCAGGTCGAGGTCATGCGGGCGACCTTGGTGCCCAGCTCGTCGGCAATGTCGATGGTGTAGAAGCCCATCGAGCGGCCGGACCGGTCCGCCTCGGCCGTGGCGACGAGGCGCGTGCCCTTGGGCTGTGCGTAGTACTGGATGGTGTTGGTGACCGCCACCGTGGGCTCCTCGCCCACGTTGCAGGCCACGGCGAGCGCGAAGTCCGCCAGCGTGAAGATGGCCCCGCCCATGACGTTGCCCTGGGCGTTCACGTGCGTGGGGCCAATCTCGAACTCACAGACGGCATGGCCTCGGGCGGCCTCCATGACCTGGCATCCGCAGGCCTGGGTGGCAAAGAGGTCGTGGCCAAAGAAGTCGCGGACCTCGTCGAGGGTCATGTTCTCATCAAGCATGGGTGGCTCCTTTGAAGAGGCTAAAAGTGTACCCACTTGCACCTTGGGGAGAGCGTATCTGGGGAAACGCTCCTCGCAAAGCCAAGTGGGTACGTTTTTACGAGAGGCTTAGAGTTCGCGCGGCTCGAAGGGCGGGTCGAGCTCGAAGGGCACGGCGGGCGTGACCAGGCTCACCAGGGGCACGATGACCAGGGAGAGCAGCATGGCGATGGCGCCTGCGTTGACGGGGCTGGCGATGAAGCCGATGAACATGTTGGAGACGGTGAGTCCAACGCCCACGGCGAAGCTCGCCCACACGGCGGCGCGGGAGATGCGGTTGCTGTAGAGGCCCCAGATGAACGGCCCCAGGAACGCGCCGGCCAGGGCGCCCCACGAGATGCCCATGAGCTGGGCGATGAAGTTGACCGGGCTGGTGTACTGCCACAGGGCGATGAGGGCCGAGAGCACGACGAACGCGACGAGCAGGCCACGCATCCAGAGCAGCTGCTTGTGCTCGTCCATGTCCTTGACCAGGCGTCCCTTGATGAGGTCGATGGTGAGGGTCGAGGACGAGGTGAGCACGAGCGAGGAGAGCGTGGACATGCTCGCCGAGAGCACCAGCACGATGACCAGGCCGATGAGCA
>CAMPCT010000163.1 GCA_946647055.1 uncultured Atopobium sp.
GACGCCGGCAAGGGCGGTGCGGTCGGCCACGACGAGCGCGGAGAGGTCGTCCCCCAGCAGGCGCTCGACGAGCGACTCGAGCTCGGGCGGGGCCTGGACGAGGTCGCCCAGGCGGCACTCGACGAGGCCGGACGCGTCCTCGTCGGCCATGACGGAGGCGACGAGCGGGCTCGAGGCCTCGGCGGCCGCGACGACCGACCTCAGGGCAGAGAGGTTGGCCTGGGCCTCGGAGAGGGCGGAGCGGGCGTCGTGAGCAGCCTTGGAGGCGTCCGCGAGCTCGGCGGTGCGGCGCTCGATGAGGGCGTTTGCCTCGTCGGAGCGCACACGGGCGGCGGCAAGGCCCGCCTCGCAGGCGTCCTTGCGCGAGGTACGGTCGGTGATGGCCTCGTCACAGGTGGCAAGCGTCTCCTCGAGGCCCGAGAGCCTGCTCGCGAACATGGAGTCCTCGAGCTCGTGGTTGGCGACCTGCTCCTTGAGGCGCGCATAGGCGAGCGTCTGCTGGTCGGCCGTGTGCTGTGCCGAGCGCAGGCGCGATTGCATGGACGAGATGCGGCCGTCGAGCTCGACGCGGGCCTCGCGCGCCGCGGCCGCGGCAGGCACGAGCCGGGAGACCTCCTCGGTGAGGTGGGCATGGGCCGCCTGTGCCTCGGCGAGCTCGGTCCTGGAGCGCCCCAGCTCGCCAACCGCCTCGGCGCGCTGCCGCTCCATCGTGGAGAGGTTCATGCGCATCTCGGAGAGGCGGTCGAGCATGTTGCGGCCCTTCTCCTCGAGAAGGCGCATGTCGCTGCCGATGCGGCCCAGGGTGTCCTGCATGCGACGGCGCTGCTCGCCCAGGTCGCCCACGAAGAGGCCCTTCTGCTCGAGCATGGACTGCAGGCGCTCGAGCTCTGCCTGGCGCTCCTCGACCCGGTAGCGGGCGAGCTCTACCTCGGCCTCGGCGACCTTGCCGCGGGCCTCGACGTCGCCCCACTCGCGCTGGAGGCGGCGGAGGTCGTCGACGGCGAGGGTGGTGGTGAGCTCGGCGAGCCTGGACTCGATCTGGCCGGCGCGGCGGGCCTTGTCGACCTGGCGCTCGAGGGGCCTGAGCTGGCGCGTGATCTCGCGCGAGATGTCCTTGGCGCGGACGAGGTTCTCGTCCATAGACTTGAGCTTGCGCTGGGAGCGCTCCTTGCGCCGCTTGTGCTTGGAGATGCCGGCGGCCTCCTCGATGAGGGTGCGGCGCTCCTCGGGCTTGCTCGAGAGCACGGAGTCCAGCTTGCCCTGGGAGATGATGGAGTGGGTCTCCTTGCCCAGGCCGGAGTCGTGCAGGATGTCCTGGATGTCCATGAGGCGCGCGGGGGCGCCGTTGATGAGGTACTCGGACTCGCCGGAGCGGTACATGCGGCGGGTGATGCCCACCTCGTCGAAGTCGATGGGCAAGGTGTGGTCGGAGTTGTCGAGGACGAGCGTGACCTCGGCGACGCCCACGGCCTGGCGGGCGGAGCTGCCCGAGAAGATCACGTCCTCCATGGACTGGCCGCGCAGCATGCGCGCGCTCTGCTCGCCCAGGACCCACAGGATGGCGTCGGAGACGTTGGACTTTCCCGAGCCGTTGGGACCCACCACGACGGTGAGGCCCGGGTCGAAGACCATGTGGGTGCGGTCGGCGAAGGACTTGAAGCCCTTGAGGGTCAGCGTCTTCAGGTACACGGGTCCTCCTCGTGGTCCGCGTGGTCCGCGGCGAGCCTTCGGCCGTCCTGGCCGTAGCCCAGGCGCGCGAGCGCGTCGACGGCGGCGACGGACTGCGACTCCTTCTTCGAGGAACCGCTGCCACGACCCACGCGCCTCCCCTCGACGAGCACGACCGAGGTGAAGATTGGGCTGTGTGCGGGACCCTCCTTGCCCGTGAGCTTGTACTCGGGGGCGCAGTGGAAGTCGCGCTGGACGACCTCCTGCAGGCGCGACTTGGGCGGGACCGAGCGCCATGCGAGGTCGGGGGTGATGAGCGGGTAGAGCGTGCGCTCGACGAAGGCGTGGGCCGCCTCGAGGCCGCCGTCCATGAAGAGGGCGCCCACGAGCGCCTCGTAGACGTCCTCGAGGGCGTGGCGCATGCCGCGCTCCCCCGTCCCCAGCTCGGACTCGCCAAAGACGATGAGCTCGCCCAGGCCCAGGCCAGCGGAGACCTCGGACAGGGTGGTGCCGCTCACCAGGGCGATCTTCATCAGCGAGAGCTGGCCCTGGTCCATCTCGGAGAAGCGCTCGAAGAGGGTGGCTGAGACCATGCCGTCGAGCACGGCGTCGCCCAGGAACTCGAGCCGCTCGTAGGAGGTCGAGACGGGCTGCCCCTCCGCCGCCGACGGGTGCGTGAGCGCCGATCGGGCGAGGTCCTTGTCCTTGAACTTGTAGCCGAGGATCTCCTCGAGCCGTGCTACGTCGACGATGATGCGCACGATGGCAGGCCTACTGGGCGTTCTCGACGGCGTCGACCGCCTCGCGGATGGAGGTGATGGCCTCGAGCACCTCGTCGTCGAGGCGCATGCCGAACTCGTCCTCGAGGGCCGTCACGAGCTCGAGCTTGTCGAAGGAGTCGGCGTCGAGGTCGTCAAACGTGGTGTCCTCGCTCAGCGCCTCCTCGTCGACCTCGAGGGTCTCGGCGGTGAGGCGGACGATGGCCTCCAGGATGCTTGCACGGTCCATGGTGTCTCTCCTTTGGGAAACGATGCCTGAATCCTATAGATTGTACCGTTGTTGAGGGCACGTTGTGTGGTGAGGGGACGCAAAGGGGACGTTTCCCTTTGCGTCGGACGCAAAAGGGACACACCTTCATCCCATTTTGGAAACGACGCAAAGGGAAACGTTCCCTTTGCGTCCCCCTTTGCGTCCCGCGTGGCTAGCGGGCGAGCTCCTCGGCAATCTTGCCCACGAGGTCGCCACGGACGGCGGCGGCCGTTGCCAGGGTGCCGTTCTTGATGGCGTCGACGCTCGTGGAGCCATGCCCGATGAGCACCGGGGCCTTGAGGCCCAGGAGGGCCGCTCCGCCCTTCTCGTCGCCCGAGAGCTCCCCGGCAATCGAGCGCAGTGCCCCGATCATGAGGCCGGCACCCACCTTGGCCTTGAGCGAGCTCTTCGTGGCGTCCTTGATGCGCGAGACGATGAACTTGGCCGTGCCCTCGAGCGACTTGAGCGCGACGTTGCCCGTGAAGCCGTCGCAGACGATGACGTCATAGGTGCCGGCGAGGATGTCGTTGCCCTCGCAGTTGCCCACGAACTCGGGAACGGACTCGGCAAGCGCCGCATGGAAGGCGATGGCCTGCTCGGATCCCTTGGTCTCCTCGGTGCCGTTGGAGAGCAGGGCCACGCGGGGTTCGGGCACGCCCATGAAGGCGCGGGCGTAGGCGACGCCCATCTGCGCGAACTGGACGATCATCTCGGGACGGCAGTCGGCGTTGGCGCCGAGGTCGAGCAGGAGCGTCTCGCGTCCGGACGCGCCGGGGAGGGTACTGGCGATGGCGGGGCGCTTGATGCCGCGAATGCGCCCGACGTTGAGGGACGCGGCGGCGAAGATGGCACCCGTGGAGCCAGCGGAGAAGAAGCCGTCGGCCTCGCCCGCGCGCACGGCGGCGCAGCCACGCACGATGCTCGAGTCACGCTTGGCGCGGACGGCATCGGCCGGGTGGTCGGCCATCTCGATGACCTCGGTGGTGACGAGCGCCTTTGCCCGCGCGTTGTTGGCGCAGAAGGGCTCGACCACCGCGGCGTCACCAGCGACCAACACGCAAAGCTCGGGGTCGGCCTCGAGCGCGGCGGCAATGCCCTCGCAGACGAGCTCGGGGGACTCGTCCCCACCCATGGCGTCGACACAGATCGTGATCATCGTGGCTCTCCTTTCGAGCGGGCCTCGGTGCGGAGGTCATTCTGGCGAGGAATACGAAAGGAGGCCGACCCGTTGGGCCGGCCCCCCGATAGGGCTCTTTGCCTGTGGCTACTCGGTAACGATGACCTCGCGGTCCTTGTAGAAGCCACAGTTGGGGCACACGTGGTGCGGAAGCTTGACCGCGCCACACTGCGGGCACAGCGAACGGGACGGGGCGTCGAGCTTGCTGTTGGCCGAACGACGCGTGCGGGTGGCGATGCGGCCCTTCTTTTGCTTGGGTACTGCCATGATGTCTCCTAGTTCTCACACCCGCGACGTGCGGATGACCTTGCCTTTTGTCACGGTCTGTAACTATACCACAGAAAACGCACGATGGGGACAATCACAGAGAGCCCACACGTGATGCCCTAATCGTCGAGCTTGAGGTTGGCCAGCGCCGCGAATGGGCTCGCGGAGCGGCGCTCCTGCTCGGCATGGGCCGCGCATCCGCAGTCGCCCTCGTTGAGGTTGGCGCCGCAGGTGGGGCACAGTCCCTTGCAATCCTCCCGGCACAGCACCACGAAGGGCGTCTCCATGATCAGGGCCGCCATGATGGCCTCGCCCAGGTCGATGTCGTTCTCGGGCGAGACGAGGCCGTACTCGAGCTCGTCGTCATCGTCGTCGCCGGCGTCCTCGGGCTCCTCGAAGAGGAAGTACTGCCCCACCTCGGCGGAGACGTCGAAGCTCGCCGGGTCGAGGCAGCGGTCGCAGGTGCCGTCGACCCGCGCGCGCATGACGCCGGTGGCGAGAATGCCCTCGCCGGCGTTGGTGAGCACCAGGTCGTACTCGATGCCCTCGGGCAGCGCGAACTCGCGCTCGCCCAGGGTGTAGGAGTCCTGGTCGATGTGGCCTGTGAGCGGAAGCGAGTCGCCTGCGTTGGCGAGACGCTCGTCCAGGTGGAAGACGACGCTTTCCATCACGGTGTGGTCCTTGTCTGGTCTGTGGTGCCCGAGGCGCTACCAGGGAACGTTGTTGGAGGTGTTGCGGGCACCGGAGTTCTCGTCGAGCGTCTGGCGGACGCGGCTCACCGTGGAGGTGAGGGACTTGAGGTTGTCCTCCAGGTGCGCCAGGACGGACTCGGCGTACTCCTCGGCGTTGTAGCGGGTGTCGCGCTCGTACTGCTGGGCCTGGTCGCGGATGTCCTCGGCCTGCTGCTGGGCGAGGCGCACGACCTCCTGGTCGCCCGCGAGGATCATGGCCTGCTGCTGGGCGTCGGCGATGATG
>CAMPCT010000164.1 GCA_946647055.1 uncultured Atopobium sp.
CAGCCCTCGAAAGCGCGCTGGAGGAGCAGGCCAAGGCCGTGCAGAAGGCGCAGAGCGCGGAGTACAAGGGGCTGCAACGCTCGCTGTCCAGGCAGGTGAGCGAGTACTCGAAGGCGCTGAACCGCGAGCTGTCGGACTTGCAGAAGGCAAACTCCAAGCGCCTGTCGGAGGTCCAGAAGGCCAACGCGGACCAGCTCAAGGACATGCAGAAATCCCAGGCCCGAGAAGTCAAGGAGTACGAGCGAACCACCGACGCGGCCATCAAGGAGATGGAGCGCAGGCGGGACAGGGCGCTCAAGCTCATAGACGACGAGACCAGCGCGCGGACCAAGGCCATCGACGACCAGATAAAGGCGCTCGAAGGCCAGACCGACTCCGAGGACGCGGCGCTCAAGCAGCAGGAGCGCCAGACGCGCATCTCGGAGCTTCAGAAGGCCACCGAGACCGAGAAGACCTACCGCAAGCGCGAAGCGGCGCGCGCAGAGCTTGCCGAGTACATGGCGCAGGTGGAGCGCGAGGACCGCGAAACCGCGAGGAAAGAGCAGATAGCCGCCCTCAAGGAGCAGCGGGACGCCATCAAGGACCAGGCGGGGGACCGCAAGGACGCCGTGCGCGAGCAGTACAGCGCGGAGGTGGACGCCTACAGGGAGTCCCGCGCGGAGATGCTGGAGGCCATGAAGGAGGCCCAGTCCGTCCAGGTCGAGGCGATGAAAGAGGCCCAGGAAGAGCAAGTCAGCGCCATGAAGGAGGCCCAGGAAGAGCAGGTGCAGGCCTTGAGGGACGCCAACGAGGAGCGCCTGACGGCCATGCGCGAGGCCCAGCAGGACGAGCTGGACGCGCTCAGGGAGGCCCAGCAGGACCAGCTCGACGCGCTCAGGGCGAGCCAGCAGGAGCAGATGGCGCTCGCGGAGCAGTCCTCCGCTGCGGCGGGCGGTGTGGCGAACGCTTCGGCGGAATCCTACGAGAGGGCGGCGGAGCTGGCCGACCTCGCCATCAAGGACATGTCGGACAACGCGAACAAAATGGGCACCGACATAGGGCGCATCCAGGACGCCTACCGTGGGTTCTCGATGGGGAACTTCATGATGACGGACAACCTGAAGCTCGGGTACAACCAGGGCAGGCAGGAGATGGAGCGCCTGCTCGAAGACGCCGAGGCCATCAAGGCCAAGAACGGCGAGATGGCCGACTATTCCATAGATTCGTTCGCCGACATCGTGGAGGCCATCCACACCGTGCAGGAGGAGATGGGCATCACGGGTACCACCGCGTCCGAGTCGAGCGACACGATACAGGGCTCGCTCGCCATGCTGGGGGCGTCGTGGGAGAACTTCCTGCTGGCGCTCACCAACCCGGACGCGGACTTGGGCGCGGCGGTGGACCAGCTGCTCGACTCGGCCCTGGCGGCTGCGGAGAACCTGCTTCCGAGGATCGGGATTCTACTGGACCGGGTCGGCGTGTTCCTGGAAGAGCACGCGCCCGTGGTCATCAGCAGGTTCATCGACAGCGCGAAGACGTTTTTGGCGGAGCACTTCGGAATCACCGAGGAAGACCTCGGCGGGTTCATGGAGACCGTGCAGTCGGTGCTCGAAGGGGCGGTCGGTGTCATATCGTTCTTCACCGACTTCGGCGGCGCGGTGAACGGCGTGAAGGAGGCGGTGGAGGCGTTCCTCGTGCCGTTCGACGAGTACCTGGGTCCTGCGATCGAGTACATATCCGAGCAGTGGGAGAAGCTGACCGGGAAGATAGGAGATGGCGAGAAGGCCACCGACGACTCGAACACGGGCGTCAACCGCTGGATAGAGGCGGCGGGGCGCGTCCTGATGCTGATACTCGGCGCGATAATCAACATCATAGGCTCCGTGATCGAGATAGTGAACATCGTCATAGACACGTGGAACAACTTCAAGAAGACCATCGAGGACGTGGTCAAGGGCATCAAGGAGTTCGTGCACGGCGCCGGGGAGAAGTTCGGCGAGTTCAAGGAGGCCGTGGACGAGAAGGTGCAGGACGTCATCGACTTCTTCAAGAACCTTCCGCAGAACATAATCGACGCGCTCGGCGACCTCGGGGGAACGCTGCTCGAAGCGGGCGGGGACCTGATACAGGGCCTCATAGACGGCATCACCGGAGCGCCCGCGAGCATAGGCAACACCCTCATGGACGTGGTGGGCGGCGGCATCGACGGACTCAAGAACATGCTGGGCATCGCGTCCCCGTCCAAGCTTTTCAAGAAGCTCGGCGAGTACACGATGGAGGGCATGGAGCAGGGCATCGAGGGCGAGGCCAGGAGCGTCGTGAGGACCATGCGCGGCGTGGCGTCCGACGTGTACGGGGCTGCTGACGGCGGCGTGTCCGCGTCGTTCGGTGCGCAGGCGTTCGGGCAGAGGGGCTTCGTCATCAACATCCAGAGCATGAGCGTGCGGGACGACCGCGACATCGAGCGGGTGGCCGAGCAGCTGAACACCCTGATGCGCAGGGCGCAGCCCGCAGGCATGAACGGAGGGGCTTACGCATGGAGCGCGTGACGTTCAACGGGACGGTTCTGACCGCGAGTTACAAGGTGGCCTCGGAGAGGGGCGTGCCCAAGCCCAGGGTGGCCACGCAGGAAGTCCCAGGACTCGACGGGTACTTCGCGATGGGCACGGACTACGAGCCGCCCGAGGTGGTGCTCTACGTGTACGCCACGGGGATGGGCAGGGCGGAGCGCAGGGAAGCCGCGCACGACCTGATGAAGAAGCTTCTTGTCAGGGACTTCAAGCGGCTCGAATTCGGGGACGACGGGGGGAAGTACTACATGGCGCAGCCGTCCGGGGACCTCGACTTCCACGAGTTCGTCCGCAGCGGGTCGCTGACGGTGCCCATGCTGGTGAGGGACGCGGCCATGTACGGCGCGACGAAGACCGCGACGCTGGGCACGTCCGCGTCCACCGTGACCGTAGGCGGCAACTACCCGACAAGGCCCGTCGTGGCCTCATCTAACGCCACCAAGAGCAGCTCGAACCTGTGGGGCGTGCGCGTGGACGGAGGGGATTTCGCGAGGGTGCCGCTCACGTCTTCCGGCTCCGCCTCCGTGACCATCGACTGCGCCGCGAGGGCCGCGAGGGTCGCGGGCGCTGCGAGCATGGTGACGCTCGACTCCGACTGGCTCGAACTCGACCCCGGCAACAGGTCCGTGCGCATCGACCAGGGCGGCGGAACCGCGACGCTCACATGGACGGAGAGGTGGCTGTAGCATGAGGCTCGCGGTTTTCGACCACGCCGACAACTACCTGTTCGACGTCTCGGGCGGAGACGTTTTCGAATGCAAGCGCACCGAGGAGGTCAACGGCGAGCACTCGCTCACCGTGACCACCGTCACGCGCTTGCAGCAGTCGCAACGGATTCTCGTGGGAGACGAGACGGGAACGTGGCGCGAGTACGTCGTGACGGGAGCGGACGAGCTGCACAGCGCGGGGGAGAGGGCCGTGGGGACATACTACTGCGTGTGGAGCCTCCAGCACGACCTGTCCGTCGTGTACGGCGACGACGTGGAGGTCGGCGGCAAGACGCCCGCCACGGCGAACGTCGCCATGTCCGCCGCGCTCGCCGGGACCAAGAGGTGGACGCTCGGGACGGTGAACGTCCCGGGGACCGCCACGATCGAGATGTTCGGCAACTCCGCGTGGGAGCGCGTGGGGCAGGTCGTGAGCGCCTACGGCGGCGAGGTCGAGGCCACGGTTACGGTCGATCCCGTGCACGGCGTCACGGGGCGCAGCGTGTCCCTCAAGGCCATGGTGGGGGCCACCAGGGTCACGAGGCGCTTCGACTGGGGCGGCGACGTCACGAGCATCCGCAGGAAGCCGCCCGAGGGGGCGAGGGTGTGCCGCATCATACCCGTGGGCAACGGGGACGACGTGACCATCGAGGACGTGAACGGCGGCGTGCGGTACCTGGAGGACCCCGAGGCCAAGGCGGCGTTCAGGCTGCCGGACGGCTCGGGCGGGTGGGAGTACCCCACGGCGGTCGTGAAGTTCGACACGGACGACGACAGGGTGCTGCTCGAAAAGGCCACGAGGCACCTGCACGACTACACGCGCCCCGTCCCGACGTACGAGGCGAGCGTGCTCCAGTACGCCGAGGCGGGCGCCGACATGAAGGGCGTGGAGCTGGGCGACCCCGTGAACATCGTGGACAGGGGTTTCAACCCGTCCGCGCCGCTCAGGCTGGAGGCGCGCGTCGTGAAGATCGTGACCACCCTCCTCGACCCCGCAGACGTGCAGCTCACGGTGGGCGCGATAGGAGCGCACCTCGCGGACTACTTCAGGGCGCTGGACTCCAGGATGCAGGCAGTCCAGACGAGGCTCGACGCCATGTGGAAGGAAGGCGGGGCCACCCCCACCACCGCCGAGTACGTCGAGTGGCTGATGAAGCAGATGTCGGACCGCGTGAACGCCAGCGGCGGATACGTGTACCACGTGCCGGGGTACGGCATCAGGACGTACGACAAGGCCGTGACCGACCCGATGGTCGGGTCGGAGGCGAGCAAGGTGGTGGCGCTCACTGGCGGCGGCATCGTGTTCGCGAATAGCAAGACGGCATCAGGCGATTGGGAGTGGAAGACCGTCATCGAATCGGGCCACATCGCCACCGAGCTGGTGACGGGTGGCAGGATAACGACGGGCTACATCGGCAATCCCGTGTCCGGCAACTACTGGAACCTGGAGACCGGGGAGGTTCGCCTGCTTTCCACGACGGCTGTGGGCAACACGACCCTCGAAGCGATCGCCGAGGCGGCGTCGGACGCGGAGACCGCTGCAATCAACGTGAGCGGCGACGTGTCGAAGCTCAAGGTCGGCACCACCAAGGGCGTGGACGTGCAATACGGGTTGTCATCGAGCATGTCTTCCAAGCCCACGTCATGGCAGACCAAGGCGAACACGCTCTGGAACCAGAAGGGCAAGGTCCTCTGGACGAGGCAGAAGATCACCATGTACGACGGAAAGGTGACCTACTCCGAGCCGAGGGCGCTCTCGGACGGCAAGCAGCTCGTCAAGGACATCCGGGAGCAGTACTACCTCTCGACCTCCAAGGCGTCGCCGTC
>CAMPCT010000165.1 GCA_946647055.1 uncultured Atopobium sp.
TGTTGTAGGCCTCCTCGGCCATCGCATCGCGCATGTCGCGTTTCTGCCTGAGCCGATCGTTCTCGCGCTCCAGGTTGCCGTGGACGGCGTCGATGGCGTCGCAGGCGTTGCTCGCCGCCTCGTGCCATGCGTCCAGCCAGTCGCCATCGACAATCGCTCCGGCACTCGTCTGCATGTGGTCGATGATTTCCGTCCAGTTGATGTCGGCCAGCAGGTCCCTCAGCTCGCCTGTTATCGGCTCATCCACCATTCGTATACCTCCCTAGCGGTTTCCCATTGCGTTTCGAGTCCGCATGACCTGCGGTGCTCGAGCATCTTCTCGAACGCTCGCATGTAAAGCTCCTGATACTTCGGCCAGCGCTTGAACTCTCTCTCTCTCTCCGCTGGCGACGCGAACGGGCACCCGATGCATCCAACCCTCTTGAATCCTTCGCCGTAAAGCGGGTTTGGCTCGACGCCCCTCTCGTCGAGGAATTGCCACACGTCGTCGTCCGTCCATTCGAGGATCGGCTGGAAGCTCGTTTTGCCCCTGATGCGGCACGATCTGATGAAGTTGTCGTCGTGTTCAATTGCTGAGGCAGGATCTTCAAAAAGACTGGCCGCATCGTCGAAGTCGATTGCCGCGGGCCGCGCCTCGGAGAAGTTGTTGGCGAAGACGCGGTTCCTGCGTGCCGTGGACTCGCTTCTCCTGACGCCGGTCGCTATCGCGCGCCCCTTGCCACCCGTCTCCTTCAGGGTCCGGCAGCAGTACCTCACGAGCCTTGTTGGCGGCATCTGCTTCTGGGGTATCAGCGACCACATTGTTATGGGATTGCCTCCGAGCTTCGGCCTTCGGTAAAAGCAATGCACCCCTTGTTCGCGCAGGCGCTCGAACGTCCTGCGCACGTGCCGCATCGTCTCTGGGGCATCGACCGTCGTGATGGAGTGCTGGACCTCGAACTCCGCGCCGCTCGCTAGCGCCAGCTCGACGAGCGCGTCGGAGTCCTTCCCTCCGCTGTAGCAGACGAGGAGCGGCTTGTCATAGTATCGGCGGCTCATGGCCGCCGCGAGTTGGAATTGCTCTATGCTGCGCGCCACCTTCTCCGCGTGGTCGAGAGTCGGCTGGTATGCCGGTACGCCCATCGTTCCTCCTTCAATGCCCTGTGGGGCGCTGAGAGCCGTTTTGCGGCCCCGCAGCGCCCCGTTCGGGTGCTTGTTCGCGTCAGTCGTCCTGCGCGGCTCCTAGGCCCGCCATGGCGGCCCAGACGGCCTGCCGCGGGCACATGTCGTCGGCGCACCAGAGCGCGCCGTCTTCCTCCTCGAAGGTCAGCGACAGGTCGGGCCTGCCCGGCACGGGCCAGATCGTCGTGACCCGGTCCGTGTCCACGCGGGCGTCGCCAAAGCGGTAGCCATGCGAGAGCCCCATGCCCTGCGCCATGGCCAGCTCGCGCAGATCCTCGGTCAGCTTGCCCATGGCTACTCCACCAGCGCGAGGCCGGGCGCCTGCTCGCCCTCGTCGTCGTACTCCAGCGGGAGCGGCTGCTCGGGGTCGACGATCTGGACGGCGACGACCTTTCCGCGCATGCGGTAGAGGTACGCCACGTCCTCGGGGGTGATGTAGTCGTCGGGGATGAGCTGGACCACGGTTCCGTTCTTCTTGGCGGCGATGCTGTCGAGCGTCGCGCGCATCTGGATGGTTCCCTCTGCCATGTCTTCCTCCTAAAAAGGGATGTCCTCGTCGTATGTCCCGGCTTGCTGCGGCTGCAGCGCGGGCTGGTAGACGCCGGGCGCCGCCACCTGCCCCTGCGGGGCTGAGGCCGCGCTTCGCTGGCGCCGCTGGCTGCCGCCGCTGCCCTCGTCGCGGGCGCTCATGAACTCGATCTCCTCCACGACCACCTCGAGCTTCGAGCGCTGGCGCCCCGTCTCGCGGTCCTCCCACGTGCCGTAGCGCAGCTTGCCCGCGATGGCCACCTTCTTGCCCTTCGTCAGGATCGGCTGCAGCTTCTCGCCGCGGTTGCCGAAGAGGATGCAGTCCACGAAGTTGGGGACGTCCTCCCACTCGTCGGTCTGGGGGTTCTTCCTGCGGTCGTTGACCGCGACGCCGAAGGCGCAGACGGTGCCCGCCTGCCCCCTCAGCTCGGCGTCGCGCGTCAGGTTGCCGCTGATCTCGACGCGGTTGATGCTCACTTGCCGTCCTCCTTCTTCTTCTCGAGCTCGTGCAGGATGCGCGTGACGCTCCGCTCGCTGCATCCCATGCGGGCGGCTATCTGCTTGACTGACCGGCCCTGCGCGGCCATCGCGGCCACGCGGTCCCAGTCGATGGTCCTCCTGGCTCCCATGGCCCTCCCTAGAGCTCGATGTCCTCGTCCTCGTAGGCGTCGGCCTCGACCGGCCCGGCGGGATCCGGAGCGGCCTGCTGGGCCACCGCCGCGCGCATGGACCTGAAGGCCTCCTCCGCCTCGGGGCGCCCGCCGCTCTTGAAGCGGGCCCACAGGTACTGCTTGGCCTCGTCGGCCCGGTAGCCGTCGCCCTCGAGGACCGTCGTGGCGCTCCTGAGCCACTGCAGGTCGTCGTCGGTCGGCGCGTGGGCCGCCGGCGCCTGCTGGGGCGCGACCGACACCTGCTGCGCCGGCTGGGCGGGCGCCTGCCCGCGCATCCAGTCGGGCAGGTCCTCGACGTCCTGCGTGAAGATGTCCGAGGCCGCCGTGGTGGACTTCACCGCGTCCACGAGGGCGCGCTTCTTGGCCATCTTCAGGACCGTGTTGTAGACGTCGGCGATGTCGGGGTTCTCCTCGCGCGTCTTCTCTCCGTGGGACCAGCGGTTGCGGTAGCGGTACTTGCTCTCCATCGTCGAGCAGCTGCCTATGCCCTCGCCCTCGATGATGTCGCTGCCGCGCTGGTAGAGCGTGCAGGTGACCTCGACCTCGCGGTGCCCGCCGGGCAGCTGGGTCTTGCTCACCTGGTAGCGCGGGACCAGCTTGAACATGAGGCAGATCTTCTCGGCGCCCGGCTGCAGCAGCGATGGCTTGCCCTTGGTGCCCGGGATGACGCCGTAGTGCTCACCGCTCTTGAGTACCTCGCTCATCAGGTATTGCAGCTGGTTCACCTGCTGGCGGACCTGCAGTGCGGCCACCTGCTCGGGGGCCTGCGTAGTGGCGAGCTGGTTGCTCTCGGCCATGCTCCTACCTCCTCACGATCCGGTACGTGCTGCCACCCGTCGGCTTCACGGTGGCCCTGATGTTCCTGTTGGTACAGAAGGTCCTGAACGCCGCCGCGTCCTGCGAGCTGCCGTAGGCGCACATGAGGTACGGGGGCACCTTGCCCGGCTCGGGCTGGCCCATCGTCTCGGCCACGTGCTCGAGCAGCGGGCTCGGGACCGGCATCGCCTGCGGTGGCTCGATGATCGCGGGCGGCTCGTAGGGGACCGGTCCCGGCACGGGCGCAGGCGCGGCCGCGGCTGCCTCCCGCTCGCGGCGTGCCGCCTCCTCGCGCTCCTGACGCTCGCGCTCCTGCCGGGCGCGGCGCTCCGCCATCTCGGCCTCGATGCGGCGCTGCTCCTCCTCGCGGCGCCGGCGCTCCTCCTCGAGGCGGCGCACCCGCTCGCGCTGCTCGGCGCGGGCCTGGGCGGAGCGGATGGCGCTCCCGAGGTCCAGCGTGGTGAACAGGTCGGCCTTGGCGGCCTCGAGGTCCTCGTCCGCCACGCTCGCGGCCAGCGTCTGCTCGTCGGCTGCCACCTGGTCGATGGCCGCGCGCAGGGCCGCCTGGGCGGCCACGAGGTTCGTGCTGCGGTTGAGCCATGCCTTCCCGCGCTCGGACCCGCGCAGGGCGATGAGCCGGTCAAGCGGGACCAGCTCCATGAGGTCGGGCGCGTACTCCTCGTAGGCGTCGAGCAGGTCCTGCATGCGCTGCTGGCCCCAGCGCTCCTCGTAGGCGTCGAGCGCCTCCTTGTAGGCGACGTCGATGGCGGTGAGCGGCTCGAGGACCCCCTTGACGTCGGCCCTGAACCGCTTCAGGGCGTCGTCCATCTCGCGGGTCATGCGCTTGCGCTCGTCGTCCAGCTCCTTGGCGTCGCGGCGGGCGCTGGCGCGCGCGGCCTTCGCGTCCTTGTAGCCGGCGTCGTCGGTGATCTCCTCGGGCGGGCGGTACTGGGCCGCGAGGCCGGCCACCCGCTCGCGGGCCTGAGCCAGCCACTGCTCGGACCTCGCCAGCGGGCTGATGTCCGTCTCCACGACCTCCGCCTCGACCTTGATCGGCTCAGTCATTGTCGTCCTCCCCCACGTAGATGCTGATCGCGTCGGCCATCAGCCGGTACGCCTGGACCTTGGGCGTCTCGTCGGTCAGCTCGAAGGCGATCAGGGCGCCGGCCTCCATGAGGCCGCCCATGAGGCCGCAGCGCATGGCCTCCAGCTCCTCCTTGGTGACCGGGGCGTTGGTGAGCACCTCGTCCAGGTCGTCGAGCGTGGTCGCCATGTCGTCGAGCCACTGGGCCATTTCCTTCTTCTTCACGCTTCCTCCCTCGCTGTTATGCGCACCCAGACGCCTGGGTTTGACCTGTCGGTGCGCTCCGCTATGGCACAGCGCAACGTCACGTAGCGCTGGCTGTCGTCGTGTATGGCCGCGCATCCGCTCCTGTGCTTCCAGACCTCCTTGCCGGTCTTCTTGTCGACGCGCATGAAGGTCGGCTCGCACAGGGCGTCCATGATGTACTTCGCGCCGCCGAAGACGTTGTCGGGGTCCCTGCTGCGCCCCACCTCGACGAAGGTCAGGGAGACGTCGCAGGGGCCGGCCGGCGCGACCCAGCCCTGCTGGGCCATGGCGTGCGCGGCTATCTCGGCCACGTGCGTCTCGGCCCCGAGCTTCTGCCGGTCCACGTGGCCCTTGCCGAAGCTGCGCTGTGACTGCATAATCTCGTTCATGCCCCACCAGGGGCCCTTGCGGGCCCCGTGCTGGTTCTTGTAGTTGCTCGGCACGAAGAAGCACAGCTCCTTGGCGCTCACCCTATCTCCTCCCACTCGAAGCGTCCCATGCCGCTGTTGCGCCACTGGCCCATGCCCTTCCAGCGCCCGTAGTCCAGCCACTCGCGCACGAGGT
>CAMPCT010000166.1 GCA_946647055.1 uncultured Atopobium sp.
ACTCTGCCAAAACGCATGAAATAAGCGGCCCGGAGCACTTGCTCCAGGCCGCCGTTATTTGCCGTGAGTTGTTATGCTAGTCCCTCGTTCCCCTGGGAATCACGCTCACGTCGACGTCGCTGTTGCGACCCTCGTCGTGGTACGGGTAGCGGGCCACGGTGGCGCGGATGCGCTTCTGGCGCTTGCCCTCGCTGCCCCAGACGACCTCGACCTCGCGGCCCAGCTCGGCGTACTCGGGCTCGATGGTGCAGAGCGAGATCATCTTGCGGTACTTCCACGTTATGTAGAGAAGCGTTGGTTTCAGCAACCTTCGTTTCCCAGCGCGTCGCGCACCGAGAGCCACACACCACAAGCCATGAGGGCGAAGGCCACCCAGAAGAGGGCACCGGGAGCCTTGCGGAAGATGACCATCCCCAGGATTGCCCCGATGAAGGGCGACGTCGCGTAGACCGCACTGGTGCGCGCAGCGCCGAGGCTCGCCTGCGCGATGACATAGCAGTACACGCTGAGCCCGACGGAGAGGAAGCCCAGAAGCATCATCGCGGCGCAGCTTGCCGGTGCAGCGGCGCCTTCCCCACCATCACGGACACCAGGAACGAGCCGGTGCCCGACCCGAGGCCCTTCACCAGCACGACCTGTCGCGTGTCCTTATCGGAGAGGCTCGCTGTGCAGTTGTTCTCGAATCCCCAGCACACGCATGCCCCGAGCACGAGAAGCGCTCCGAGAGACATCCTGAGCCCCTCTGCGCCTTCAAACGAGAGCAGCGCGCATGCGAGCGTGATGATGGCGATTGCGGCCGCGAGACGCCCTCCCACACACTCATGGAAGAGCAGTGCGGCAATGACCGTCGTGGCGACGATCTCGAAGTTGTTGAGGAGCGACACCGTCTGCGGTGTCGTCATCGATATCCCGAGCATGAGCAGGATTGGGGCCGCCATTTCGAGCACGACCATCATGCAGACGAAGCGAAGGTCCGAGCGACCGAGCGACGGCCTCGCAGGCACGTGGCCCCGTACCCCGTCCACACACATCACGGCTGCCATGCCAACCCCAGCGCCTATATAGAGCAGTGCCGCTCCCATGACGGGCGGCACGCTCACCTGCAGAAGTCTACTGCGTGCGACCTGCGACGAGCTCTTCCACCACGTGTTCGAGGACCATCCGGTGGCCGAGGAGAGCCATGACTTCTCAGAGGCGACCGACACGTTCCGCAGCATGCTCACGCACATCCTCTACCACCTGCGCGACGACCGCGAACGCTATGCGCGCATCTTCTCCTGCGAGTCGTCAGAGCTCTTCTGGTCGAGCTTCAAGGAGCAGCTTGCGACTCTCGTCGCAACGCGCGGCCTCCCGCAAGCCATACGTGAGCAGGGCGTGCCGGAGGACTTCTTCCTCGACTGGTACTGCAGCTCGTTCGTCGAGGCGGTGCGCTGGTGGTTCCGTTCGGGCCTCGCAACAACTCCCGAGGAGCTCGAGGACTTCTTCGAGAAGGTCACCGGATAAGCGAAGGGAGTGGCAGGATCGCTCCTGCCACTCCCCGTGTGTCTATCTATGTCCTGAAGCCTACGCAGGCACCGAGATCTGGATGTTGCTGAAGGTCGCGCCGCTGCCGTCGGTGAAGACGCCGATGTGCGCCCCATTGGTGCCGTGGCTGATGCGGGAGCTGAGGCACTTCACGTCATCCACGTACATGACCACGATCTCGTTCTCGCACACCAGCTTGATGTGGTGGGTCGAGCTGCGGTCGAAGTTGAACCTCGTGACCGCCATGGGCTCCATGATGGCGAGGTCCGTCAGCGAGCCACCCTCGTAGTGCAGCTGGTCGGTCCGTGCGTCCAGGCACAGGGCGGTCCAGGACACGTCGTTGGCGCTGCCACCAAAGGCGAAGCCTGCAAAGCCGTCCTCGTCCATCCTCACGTCGCACTCGAGGGTCATCGTGGCGGGACGCGTTCCCAGGTCAGCCAGGGCGATGGCGCCCTCCCCTGCGGAGAGGGTGATGTTGTTGCCGCTGACCTCGACGCCATCCGTGATCGCCGCAGCGTTGACGGGCTTGTTGACGGTGAAGTAGTCATCGAGGACCTCGGGGGCCTTGATGCCCAGCGTACCGTCCTCATGCTGGACGATCTCGTGAACCATGACGTTTCCGGCCCACTGGTACATGCCGGAGTCTGCGGAGAGGCCCGCCTGGCCAATCCAGCCGCACAGGTAGAGATGATCGCCGACCTGGGCGGTCTTGGCCGCATAGAAGATGAAGCCATTGCCCTCCATCAGGCCCTTGCCGTCGAGGATGTTGTCCCTCGGGGGAACGAACGGGCCATACATGGAGTCGCTCATCGCGTAGTAGGTGACGCAGTCCCAGCTGTAGGTGAGATACCAGTAGTCACCGATCTGGAAGAGGTCGGGGCACTCGCACATGTACTCGTTGAGCGGGGCGAAGATCGGGCCGACGAACTCCCAGTTCTTGAGGTCCGTGGAGGTGTACTTGACGACCACGCCTTCCAGGTCCTCCGTGTTCGCCGACATGAGCAGCCAGTAGCACTGCTCCTCCTCGACCCAGAAGACCTCGGGGTCACGGAAGTCGTCCTTGTTGTAGCCCTCGGGGGCAAAGAACAGGGGCTCGCCGTCCTTGACCCAGTTCTCGCGGTCGGTGCTGGTGGCGTGCATGACGCATTCCTTGCCACGCCCGCTGTTGCCCGCGTCATTGTGACCGGTGTAGAAGAGGTGGTAGAGGCCGTCCCTGTCCTGCATGACGGAGCCGGTTCCCAGCGCGGGGTCGGCATCGCCGCCCTGGCCGTTGTTCAGCACCATGCCATGGTCCTCGTAGCCCGAGAGGTCCACGGTGCTGTACTTGTAGATCGGGTGGTAGCCCTGGCCGTTGTGGCTCGTGTCGTAGAGGTAGTACAGCTCCAGCACGCCGTCGCTCGTCACGAAGGGCATGACGTCGCCCACATAGGCGCCCTCAGGCCCCGGGTACAGGTTGTACTCCACCGCCTCGTAGGGCTCGTCGGGCAACACCGCTGGGAGCGTCCCGGCAGTCTCCTCCGCAGGCGCCACCTCAGAGTCGCCTTCGGACTCAGCAGAAGAACCTCCAGCGCCGCAGGCCGACAGAGCCAGGACCAGAGCCAGGGGCAAAGAGAGCAGGTACCTCCATTTGCGCATCGTGGGCACTCCTTTCCTCATTCTCATTCGGGTCTGTCGGTCCGTTAGAAGTGGTAGATCGTATCCGAGACAAGGTTGAACTTGCCTGCCTTCTCCACCTTCACGTCGCTCAGGAAGATGGTGTTTGGCGCGGTGCAGTTGCCAAGGGAGAGCTGAATCACGAGCTGTGCGCTTTGGTCGGCGATGATGGTGTACTCGACGTGATGCCCGGCGGGCAAGGCCGTCAAGCCAAATATCGCCCCCAGACCCTTCTCGACGTCCCTGTTGTTGAAGCAGACCTCGAAGGGCGTGGGAATGATGGACCTGACGTTGAAGCTGATGCGGTACTTCTGGCCAGGCTCGAGGACGACGCCGGAGTAGACGAAGAGCTTGTTCTTCCAGGCCTCGAGCTGGTCCTCGCCGGGCGTGTGCAGGAGCTGGAGCGAAGCCCTGTCGGGCGTCTTGGTCAGCTTCGCGGAGTACCCGTCCTGCGTGTCGTTCTCGACGACGTTCTTGATCTCGGGGGTACGCGCAGCGACGAAGGTGACTTCCTCGATCTTGAAGTTGCTGACGGTGTAGGTGTTACCGCTCATGTTGTTCGTCTCGCCAAAACGGAGCTGCAGGACGATCTCGCCCTTGTTGCCAGGCATGACGATGTAGGAGAAGGTGTTCCTGCCGGCAGCGAGGTACTGCTCGTAGAGGGCTCCGTAGGCGAGCTCCTCGTTGCCGTCGTAGAACACCTCGAAGAGGTTCTGGGACCTCGCGGCGTCCACGTCGAAGGTGATGCGGTAGCCCTTCCCCGGCTTGGGGGTGATGCCCGTGTGGACGATGAGCTTGGCGTTCCACGCATGGCGCTCGGAGGGAGCGTGCTTGATGCGGAAGGTCGCGGAGGACTTGCTCTGCTCGAAGGAGGTGATGTACCCGTCATCCGACGCCCTGCTGATGTAGCCGACGCTGTCATAGCGGAAGCTGGGGATCTCGTTCTTCGCGGAGGTGTAGATGACCTCCTCCACCTTCACGCCGCTGATCGTGACGTTGGTCCCGCTGGTCGCGTTTCCAAGGTTGAGCTGGAGGAAGAGCACGCCGTCCTGGTCGGGCGTGACGGTGTAGGTGACGGTCTGCTTGGAATTGGATCCCTCCAGGCCATACTTCCCGCCAAACGCCGCCTCCTGCTCGCGGTTGTTGTAGCAGATGTCGTAGGTCAGCGGCTTGCTTGCCTGCACGTCGACGCTGACGCGATAGGTCTTGCCAGCCTTCAGCTCGGCCCCAGTCTCTGCGAAGAGCTTCACCTTCCAGGGCTCACGACCCGTCGAGGGCGCCTTCTTGATGGCGATGGTCGCGGAGGTCTTCGTGTTCGACAGGCTCGTCGTGTAGTCCTCGTGCGCCCAGGAGTTGATGGGCACGCCTCCGCCGATGACCTCCTCGACCTTGACGTTGCTGACCTTCACGTTGTTGGGGGCACCGGTCAGTCCGAGCATCAGCTGGATGTTCAGGACGGCGTCCTTCGAGGGCTCCACCTCGTGCACCACCGTCTGCTTCTTTCCGGCAGTGAGGTTCCAGTCCTCGCCGACCTCGCGCTCCTCAAGACCGTTGTTGAAGAACACGTGGTAGGTGAAGGAGTTGTCAGCCTCGATGTCGTAGCTGATGCGGTAGCGCTTGCCCGCCTCGAGCTCGGCGCCGGTCTCCACGAACAGCTTGGCCTTCCAGTCGGCCTGCTCGTCTGCCACGGCGGTAAACGCCATGGTCGCAGAGGAGTCGTCGTTGGTGAGGGTGGCGGCGTAACCCGCGTCGATGAACTGGTGGACGGGAGCCCAGGCGACCAACTCGTCGGTCATGAGGTTGTCGCCCTCGGTCTCGGCGAGCTCCTCTACCTTGATGTTGCTCACCGTGACCGTGCTGCCGGCCGGTGCACTGC
>CAMPCT010000167.1 GCA_946647055.1 uncultured Atopobium sp.
AAGGCCCAAAACAGCCAGCAAGCCCCGGTACGGCTCGCAAATCCGGAGCCGTACCGGGGCATTTTTCGAGTCATTCCCAGTTATGAGATGGCATCGACGAACCAGCTCGTGATCGAGGTGGGATGCGTGATGCCCGTGCCCACGACGACGCACCACGCGCCGGCGTCCATGGCGACCTTGGCATCGGCAGGCGTGTGCACGTGGCCCTCGCACACCACCGGGAAGCCGGGGAACTCCTCCGCCGCCTGCGCAAGCAGCGCGATGTCAGGGCCGTCATCCATCGTGGTGTCGATGGCGGCCTTCCCATGGCTGAGCGTGGTCGACACGATGTCACAGCCGCAGGCCACGCCACGCCTGATGTCCTCGATGTCGGCGCAGTCGGCCATGATGAGCACATCGGAGACCTCGCGGATGGCTGCGACCGTCTCCTCGAAGGTACGGCCATCGGGACGCGGGCGAGCGGTCGCGTCAAGAGCGACCACGTCGGCGCCCGCGTTCACGCATGCAAGCGCATGACGCAGGGTCGGCGTGATGTAGACGCCCTCGTGTCCCTCCTTCCACAGGCCGATGACCGGGACCTCCACGCGGCCCTTGATGGCGGCGATGTCCGAGAGCCCCTGGCAGCGGATGGCGGCGGCGCCCCCCAGCTCACAGGCACGGGCCATCTGCGCCATGGTCTCGGGATGGCGGAGCGGCTCGCCGGGATAGGCCTGCACCGAAACGACCAGCTTCCCCTTGAGCGCCTGCACGAGCGGATGGATGGTCATGGTTGTCTCCCTTCTCGCGGGAAGTGCTGGACAAAGGTACCTGTCACCTTTGTCCAGCATAGGCGGATGAGATGAAGTGCTCGGCAGCACCGATGAGCGGCGCGTCACCGCCAAGCTCGCCGGACACGATCGCGGTGCCCGCCACGGGAGGCATGACGCTGCTCGCAAAGGACTCGTCCATGGCATCGTGCCAGACGGCGCCGCAACGGGCGACCGAGCCCGAGAGGATCACGCGGTCGGGATCGAGCATGTTGCACATGCTGCCGATGACCTCGCCCAGGGCGTGGCCGCTGCGCTGCTGCGCGGCGATGGCACAGGGGTCGCCCGATGCGGCCCGGGCGTTGATGATGGCCCCGTCGAGCGGACGGTCCCCCTCCCCTGCCGGATCTCCGCCAAGGCGGAGGTACTCGCGGATGATGCCGGTGCCAGACGCGACGGACTCCATGTGGCCGACGGCCCCGCACGAGCAGGTCACGCCAGCGGCGGCGGCACAGTTGACGTGCCCGATATGCCCCGCCTCACCGTGCGCGCCCAGCATGATGTGCCCGTCCTCGACAAAGGCACCACCCACGCCCGTGCCCACGGCGACGACAAGACAGCTCGACGCCTCGCGGCCGGCGCCCCAGCGTGCCTCGCCCAGCGCATGGGCATGGACGTCGTTCAGGACCCGGCAGGGCAGCTGGCACGCCTCTGACACGGCAGCCCCAAGGTGGGTGCCGCCCCAACCGGGCATGAGGTCGTTCGCATAGGTGATGTCACCCGTCTGGATGTCGACGGTGCCTGCCGCGGAGATGCCCACGCCCTCCGGGGTCTCCCCCGTACGCGCGATGACATCGAGTGCCTGGTCAATGACCGTCTTGAGCACGGCCTCTCCACCACGCTGGGCGTCCGTGGGGACGCTCGCAGGCGAGACGACCTGGGGACGTTCTTCGCCCAACACGACAAGCGCGCTCGCGATCTTGGTACCACCGATGTCGATGGCGACAATGCGCCTCTCGGCCATGTCTCCTCCCCTCATGCTGGACAAAGGTACCTGTTGCCTTTGTCCAGTTACAGCAGGCCGTTGGCCTCGAGCACGCGCCTGATGGCCTCGACGTTCTCGCCCGTCATGGCCTCGACCGGGCGCGGCATCTGGTTGGAGTCGAAGATGCCCATCAGCCACAGGGCGGTCTTGAAGGCGCCCACGCCGCCGGCATAGCCGGTGAGGCCGGTCGTGACGTCGAAGATGTGGCTGATCTCGTTGAGGCGGTCCTGCTCGGCCTTGACGGTGGCCCAGTCACCGGCCTGCGCGGCCTTCCACATGCGTACGTAGCCGGTAGGCTCCACGTTGGCAAGGCCCGGGACCGAGCCGTCGGCACCCGAGAGATACGCGCCGTCGACCACGATCTCGTGGCCGGTGAGGATGGACATGGGATGGCCCAGGCGCTCGTTCTCCTGGCAGAGGTAGCGGAACGAGACGTCGTCGCCAGAGGAGTCCTTCACGCCGGCGAGCACGCCCTCGGCGCCGAGCTTCGCGAGCAGCTTCCAGCCAAGCTTGGCATGGACGCACACGGGGATGTCGTAGGCGAACAGCGGCACGTCGAGCGCGTCGTGGAGGGCGCGGAAGTGCGCCTCGTGCTCCTTGGGGCCGCCCAGGGCATAGAACGGGGCGGTCGCCACGAGCGCATCCGCACCAAGGTCGATGGCACGCTTGCCCTGCGCGATCACGCGCTCGGTCTCGGTGTCGATGATGCCCACCAGCACGGGCACGCGGCCGTCGACGAGGCGCACCGCCTCGCGGATCACCTGGTCGCGGCGCTCGTCGGTGGAGAAGACCACCTCGCCGGACGAGCCCAGGAAGAACAGGCCGTCGACCCCGGCTTCGATCATGTAGTTGATGAGACGCTCGAACGAGGGGACGTCGAGCTGGCGGTCGGGGGTGTCAGGAACGACGACGGGCGGGATGACACCACGGAACTTGGGCTGTGACATGTGTGCACGCTCCTTTGGCGCTAGTCATGGATGAACGTGAGGAGCTCGTCCTCGAACGCGTTGATGCGCTCGTGGGCGTGCCTCGGGTAGTTCTTGCGCACGAGCTTGGCGATGCCCGCCGCAAGGGAGTCCTGCTGGTCTGGCAGGGAGACCTCGTCGAGCCTCCCCGTCCCGAGAAGGACCGGGCAGGCGATGTCCCGCACGCCCTCGACGAGGCAGGCGAAGGCATGGGGGTTCAGGGCGGCCGCCTTCCAGACGGGGCGACCCGCCGCGACGGCAAGCGCGAGGGAGCCGCCAAACCCCTCGCCAAAGGCGATGACACGCCCCTGGTCCACATTGGGAAGCGAGGACGCGAGGTCGAAGGCGGCAAGGGCGTCGGCGGCCGAGGTGGCGTAGGAGCCCGGACCGGCGCCAGGCCGGCTCTCGAGCTGGACCACGTCATAGCCCAGGGCGACGAAGCGCGTGATGTGGTGCCAGCCACGGGCCGGACGCGTGCAGTCGTGGAAGAGCAGGACGACCGGACGCTGCCCCTCCACCGGCGCCGCCACGTGCATGAGGCGCAACGGGGTGCCGTCTGATGCCTCGATCGAGAGCTCCTCGTAGCGCGCGACGCGTCCATCGAGGTAGTCGATGATGAGGTCGTCGAAGTCCTGGATCTCCTCGTGGCCGAACCCCGCGTAGAGGTGTCGCTCCTTCTCGCAGGCGAGGGCGTTGTAGGTGGCGCACTGGGTCTGCGGGGGCACCACGGTGTCCTCGAGGCCCGTCCCGTAGAGCACGGGACAGCGCACCCACTTGGCGAGGTGGTTGGTCTCGTAGTAGGCGAGCTTGCCAAACCACTCGTCCAGGCGCTCGCCGTCGGGGTCGAACCAGCGCGCGTAGTAGCGCAGGCCGTCGTATGCCTCGACGTCGAGGCCCAGCTCGAAGACCTCGCGCATGTCGGAGAGGAACGGGTAGAGGATGCAGGCGCGGGACACGAGGTCGTGGTTGAGCGCGGCGCAGGCAAGGCCCATGCCGCCTCCCTGCGAGGCGCCGTTCACGTACACGCGCGAGAGGTCGATACCCCCCAGCTCGCGCACGATGCGGCAGAGCATGCGGACGTTCTGGTAGAGCCTCACGTAGTAGAGGTCGGCGGGATCGCCGTCGATGCCGGCGATGAGGTGGCCCATGACGGTCGTGCTGTCGTATCCGCCGGCGTCGCGGCTGGGACCACCCTGGCCGGGGTTGTCGAGCGCGATGAGGGCCATGCCCATGCCGGCGAACGACGCCTGCTCGAACCAGCTGCGCGAGGTGCCAGGGTAGCCGTGGAACTGGAGCACGAGCGGGAGCGGTGCGTCGGAGACGGGCCGCAGGTACTTGGCATGCAGCCGCTCGCCCCTCAGGCCGCGGAACCACAGGTCGAGGAACTCGCAGGTGGGATAGGCCGGAATCTCGGAGGGCGTGACCTCCCACTCGAGCGGCGCGGCTTCCGCCTCCGCCATGCGGGCCTCCCAGAACGCGTCGAAGTCGGGCGGCTCCGGCGTGAGACCGTGATAGTTTGCTAGCTTGTCGATGTCTGCTGGGGACACGGTCGCTCCTTCTGATGAGACGGGCTGTCGTGGTATGGGTGGAACTCAGGTCAAATGCGAGTTTTGCAGCCCAGGTCGCCCCGTCGCGCCAAGGCGTGACGAGGGCGACCTGAGGCGAAGCCTGTCTGAGCAGGTGACCTGAGTGCCCCTACCCTAGATGTCCTACTCCCCCAGCTTGGGGTGGAGCAGCGACGGCGCGGCGCCCAGGAGCAGCTTGGTGTAGTCGTCCTGGGGGTCTTCGAAGACCTGGGCCGCAGGTCCCTCCTCCATGATCTGGCCGTGGTTCATGACCACGATGCGGTCGGAAATGTAGCGCTCGGTCTGGATGTCATGGCTGATGAACACCATGGCCAGGCCCAGCTCCTGCTTGAGGTCGGTCAGCAGGTTGAGGATCTGGGCGCGGACCGACACGTCGAGGGCCGAGGTGGGCTCGTCGGCGATGATCACGTCCGGGTTGAGCGACAGGGCGCGCGCGATGGCGACGCGCTGGCGCTGGCCGCCCGAGAGCTGGCCGGGAAGGACGTACATGGCAGACGAGGGCAGGCCGACCAGGCCAAAGAGCTCGCGGACGCGCGCCTCGCGCTCCTCCTCGCTGCCGACGCCGTGGACGATCAGCGGGTCGAGCAGCTGGTCATGGACGGCCATACGGGGGTTGAGCGCCGTGGCGGGGTTCTGGAACACGACCGAGACCACGCGGCCGATCTTCTTGCGGAGGTCGGCGG
>CAMPCT010000168.1 GCA_946647055.1 uncultured Atopobium sp.
AGCGGTCCTCGGGAAGGATCTCGATCCAGCAGCCGTCGGGGTCGGCGATGAAGTAGAGGCCCATGCGTGGGTTCTCCTTCACGATGCAGCCCATCTCCTCATGCAGGGCATGGTAGGCGTCGTAGTCATCCACCTCGACCGCGATGTGCGTGTCGCCGTTGCCGTTGTCGTAGGTGCCGTCGAAACCGTCGTTCCAGGTGAGCTCGAGCTCGAAGTTGCTCTCGTCGTTGCCGATGTAGACGATGATCCAGGAGCCGTCCTCGGGGACCTTGCGACGACGCTCGGTGAAGCCGAGGGCCTTCTCGTAGAACGCGAGGGTCTTGTCGAGGTCGTACGCATGGGTGTTGCGGTGGATGAGCCTTGCCTTCATGGACGCTCCTTTCGCCGGTTGCCTGATTGTAGCGCGTGTCTTGTGCCAGTTAGAACTCGGAGAAGCCCGTCTCCCCCACCCGGCAGAGCTCCTCGCCCGCCGCGAGCTCCGTCATGGCGGCGACAAACGGCGCCTCCGCTCCCGCGAGGAAGGCCAGCGTGAGCTGGACGTCCTCGGCAAAGAGCTGGTCGCGCACCTTGCCGCCACAGTCCGACACGAGCCTCGTCACGCGGTCGTAGAGGGAGTAGGGAATCTGGGCGACCACGGTGGTGACCTCGGTCATCGTCACGACGAGCCCCTGCTCCTCGGCGGCGGCCACCGCCATCTGCGTCGCGGCGGTGTAGGCGCGCACGAGGCCTCCCGGCCCCAGCAGCGTGCCGCCAAAGTAGCGCGTGACCACGCAGGTCACGTCGGCAAGGCCCGCGCCACGCAGCACCTCGAGCGTGGGCATGCCGCTCGTGCGCGAGGGCTCGCCGTCGTCAGAGCAGCGCTCGCGGCCATCGGCGAGGATCCACGCGGGCACGTTGTGGCGGGCATCGTGATGACGCGAGCGGACCTCGGCAAGGAAGGCGTCGGCCTGCGCCTCGGACGTCACATGCACGAGCTGGGCGATGAAGCGGCTCTTGCGGTCGACGAACTCCGCCGTCGCCTCGACGCCAGCCCGCAGGGTCCTGTAGCCTTCGTGCGCCATGACGATCACGCCAGGAACTGGATGCTCGTCGCGATGAGCAGCTGGCCGACGTAGTACAGCGACAGGTTGCAGACGCGCATGGCAAAGCGGGGGTTGCCGCCAAAGGTGTTGAGGATGAGGATGACGTCGCTGACCAGGAACAGCAGCGTGCCGGCGAGGAAGATGGCAGCCTGGAGGGACGGCGCGGTGATGAGGGCGCCCAGGGCAAGGCAGTTGAGGATGACGACGATGCCGATGTAGAACACGCCGACGACCTTGAGGGCGGCCTTGGCCTCGATGCGCTGGAAGATCCAGCGCATGAGGATCACCGTGAGCGCACCACCAGCGACCAGGAACGGCCAAGGGAAGCCCACGCGCGGGAAGGTCGCGATGGTGTAGACCACATGTCCCGCCAGGAAGACGAGCGTACCTAGGACGAAGATGGGCTGCGCGACCTTCTCGTACACGTAGCGCAGGTTGAGGACGACGTCAGCGACCGCCCCGACCGCAAGCCCCAGGACGACGAGGCGGGCGTATGCGAGCGTCTCGGCAGAGGCGGTGTCGCGCAGGGACAGCATGGCGAGAAGGCCTATGAAGACGAAGACGAGGGAGGCGCAGCCCTTGAGGATGACGCCCGCGACGTAGCGCTCGGCGTGCTCGGCGATGATGAACGCCGTCATGATGGCGAGGCAGACGAGACACAGGGGAAGGTACGACATGGGGACCTCCTCGCGTGGTGGAGTGGCGCCCCCATTGTACTGCAAGGAGAGATTGCCCCTCGCGCGACCCTACAGCTGGATGGCGAAGCCCGGGTACTCGTAGTGGCCGGTGAGGCCCACCTCGAGCAGGCCCTGGTCCTCGAGTTCCTCGAAGGCGTCGAGGACGCGACGGGCGAAGGCCATGTCGAGCGGCAGCGCGTTGTGTCCGGGCCAGATCTCCGTCACGCCCTCGAGCGCACAGAGCTTGCGCAGCGAGTACAGGCACGCATGGGGCTCGGAGCACAGGTACTGCAGGTAGAGCGGCCCGGCATAGAGCAGGTCGCCCGTGAAGAGGTAGCCTGTCTCGCGCTCGAGGTAGCACAGGTGGCCCCAGGAGTGGCCGGGCATGAAGAGCGCCTCGACGCGACGCGAGCCAAACTCGATGACGTCGCCGTCGGCGAGCGCGCGCGTGGCCTTGGACTGCGAGATGTGGTAGGTGCTTGGGTCGAAGCCCTCGGGCAGCGAGCTGCCGTTCTCGAGGAGCGCCGCGTGCACGGTATGCTTGTCGAGGGGCATCTGGGGATCCGCGAGGTCGGCCTCGTAGAGGTGTGCCATGAAGCCGTCGAACTCGTCGACGCCGCCGATGTGGTCCCAGTGGCCGTGGGTGATCGCCACGTCGACATGGCCCTCGACCAGGCCATCGATGATTGTCCTGATGGGAAGGACCCCCAGCCCGGTGTCGATGAGCAGGCCGCATTCCCGGCCGTCTTCCTCACGGGAGCGCAGCAGGTAGAAGTGGTTCTCCTGGAAGTGGTACGGCTCGGAGATGACGAAGGTGTCCGCGTCGATGCGCTCGACGTCAAACCAGTTGGCCCTCGGGACGGGCAGGTCGTTGCGCTCCATCGCACCCCCTCGGTGGAATTCGCAGCCAGACGGCTTGGTCGCGCCTTTCCTGAAAGGTTACCACGTAGTCATCACGAAGGATTGACGGAAAGGTTTCCGGTTTTCGTCAATGAGGCAGATATCCGCAGTTGGCATGGGCCGTATGGCAGGCGGTGCGGAACCCTGGGACGAGGCGTCCGTCGCGACCCACGGGCACAAGGGGTACGATGGTTGGGACAGACCACAGACGGGAGGGACCACATGCGCGAGGACATCCTGGAACTGGCGAAGGCCTACGCCGGCGAGACGAACGTCGAGGAGGTCGAGCTGCTCCGCACGCTTGGCCGCATCCCCGCGCCCACGCGCGACGAGGGTCGGCGCGCCACGTTCGTCCGTGACTGGCTCCTCTCGACAGGCGCCGATCCGACGGACGTCGCCATCGACGCCGTGGGCAACGTCATCCTGCGCCTGGGAGTGGGTCCCGAGCCCCTCGACGGCACCCGTGACCTCGTTGTCTATGCCGCACACATGGACGTGGTCTTCCCCGACACCGAACCCCTCCCCATGCGCGAGGAGGACGGGAGGCTCTATGCGCCGGGCATTGGCGACGACACCGCCAACCTGGTGGGGCTCATGCTCGCCGCACGCTGGCTGCTCGCCCATCCCGAGCGCGTCGAGGCGCTCGGCCATGGGATCCTGGTCGTCGCGAACGTCTGCGAGGAGGGACTGGGCAACCTGGACGGCACCAAGGAGGTCTTCGCGGCGTACGGCCATCGCGTGCGCGAGTTCGTGACCTTCGACACGCACATCAAGCAGCTCTATCGGGAGGCGGTCGGGTCGCACCGCTGGCGCCTCGCGGTCACCGGTCCGGGCGGTCACTCGCTCCACGACTACGGAAGGCCAAACGCCATCGCCCTCATGGCCCAGCTGGTGGGTCGCGTGCTGTCGATCGACCTCCCCGGCGAGGGCACCACGTGCAACGTCGGGCGCATCGAGGGCGGGACCACCGTCAACTCGATTCCCGCGCGCTGCGAGGCGCTCTACGAGTACCGCAGCGGGTCCGAGGAGGTCCTGCTCGCATCGCGTGCGCTCCTCGAGGCGGAGGTCGCCGCCTTCTCGCGCGACATGCGCGACCCGGGCGTCGAGGTGTCGCTCGAGCTTCTGGGCGTCCGCCCGGGGACGGGGCCCGTCGACGAGCGCGCGCAGCAGGCCCTCGTGCGGCGCTGTTCAGACGTGATGTGTGCGATGAGCGGCCGGGAACCCAGCCTCATCAGCGGCTCGACCGACGCCAACGTGCCCCTCTCGCTTGGCATCCCCGCCTGCTGTGTGGGAACCATCGTCGGCGACGGCATGCACACGCGCGGCGAGTGGATCGACCTGGCGAGCCTGCCCGCCGGACTGGCCACGATCCTCGCAGTCATGCTGGAGGCGTGACGGAGCGCACGCGACCACGCAACACCGTTCCCCACGTGCTACAATGCCCCTCGCGAAGTGGGCCAGGCGACCGCGGACCAGCTTGCTGGCATGAGGAAAGTCCGGGCTCCACAGGGCAGGAGGCAGGCTAACGGCCTGGCGGGGCGACCCGACGGAAAGCGCCGCAGAAAAGAAGACTCCCGCTGCCCGCCTCGGCGGGTGAGAGAAAAGCTGAAACGGTGGTGTAAGAGACCACCAGCGTCGTGGCGACACGGCGGCTTGGCAAGCCCCCTCCGGAGCAAGCGCATGTAGGAGCGCCATGGTGTGGCCCGCACCGCGCTCGGGTAGCGTGCTCGAGGCCTGCGGAGACGCAGGTCCTAGATAAATGGCCGCCCACGACAGAACCCGGCTTATAGGCCCACTTCGCACTTTTTCGCACAAACAGGCGTCTTGTGCGCGACCGATAAAAGCACCGCCTTTTATCAGGCGCTTCTCAACCCCTTCGCACAAGGGGTTGTTTTGTGCGAAAAACGGGGCACGCTCTTTCCGGGTTAGTCAATCCCCCATCGCATCAAACGACACCCATCGGCGGTATCCTTGTCCTGTCAGAAGCCCATCAGGATGCTTTCAGAAGACAAAGGAGCGGCCATGAAGTTCAAGACGCCCGAGCGCAGGGAGTACTACGCCAAGTACGAGCGCGTCCCGACCACGCACGACGCGAACGGGTGGTTCGAGACCTATCGTCTTCCCGGTAACGTCCTCGGCACCTGCGAGGTGCAGCACCTCCAGGAGGTCAACCACTTCATCATCCAGGGCTCCGAGCGCAGCCTCGTGCTTGACGCCGGCCTTGGCATCGTAAACTCGAAGCCGCTGATCGACGAGCTCTGCACGGGCGAGTACCAGGTCATCAACTGCCACCGCCACTTCGACCACGCGGGCAACAACTGGCACTTCGACGAGGT
>CAMPCT010000169.1 GCA_946647055.1 uncultured Atopobium sp.
CCGCCTGGGCCTGCGCGCCTGCCCTCTCCACCGCCTCCATCGCCGCCCTCTGCGCGGCGTAGTCCTCCGGCGAGGTCGAGAACATCGTGTAGAGGCCGTTGCCCCTCGGGAACTCGTCGAAGATCGGGACGCGGGCGCCGTCGGCGATGAGCAGGCCCTCGCCCGGGCGTCCCGTCTCGCCGATGTAGCCCACCTCCTGCGCGGACAGGCCCTTGGTCGCCGCCCAGAAGGCGCGGTCGGCGTCGGACTGCCTCAGCAGCAGGAAGAAGCCCGACTGGTCGAGGATGGTCTTGGCGTCGCCGTCGCCTGCCATCGCCTCGGCGCTCTGCGTCATGCCCGTGCAGATGAGGCCGTACTTGGCGCCCTCGCGCCAGAGGCGGGCGAGGTAGGCGAGGATGGACGGGTGGGCGAAGAGGGCCTGGATCTCGTCGATGTAGAGCCAGGTGCGGACGCCGCGCTGGTGGTTGACGAACATGCGCTGGCGGACCGCCTCGAGGTTGCCGAGCATGGTGAAGACGCGCATGTCGTTGGGGACGTCGGCGGTGTCGAAGCTCACCAGGCGTGACTTGCCGAACGCGACGCTCGACTGGTGGTTCATGAACGACAGGGGCCCCGTGACGTAGCGGTCGAGGACGAGGGCGAGCCTGCGCGCCTCGTTGGCCCCGACGCCCTCGTAGGCCTCCAGCGCCGCGGCGAAGTCGCCCAGGACGGGCTGCCGCCCGGACATGTCGGAGCCCAGGAGGCTCCTGTAGGTGGCGTCCACGACCGCCGAGATGATGGAGCGCTCCTCCTGGGAGAGCGGCTGGCCGCCCTCCGCCTTCAGGGCGCTCACCATGGCGAGGAAGGCGTCGATCTTTCCCACGACGCCCTCCGAGAAGGACTGGTCCGACGTGAGGTCGAGCTCGAAGGGGTTGACGAACGTGTCCGAGCGCGGCCCGAAGCGGTAGCGGGTGCCGTGCAGGCTGTTGACGAGGAAGGCGTACTCGCCGGTGATGTCGCAGATGTAGATCTCGTCGCCGGGGTACGCCAGCACCGTGTTGGTCTGCTCCTTCTTCACGAGGAAGGACTTTCCCGAGCGCGTCATCCCGCAGATGAAGCCGTGCGGGCTCATGAGGCTCTTGCGGTTGCAGATGACGAGGTTCTGGGAGAGCTTGTTCTGGCCGTAGTAGCCGCCGCCCTCCTGGTCGAGCTCCTGGGTGGTGAAGGGGACCAGCATGGTGGCCTCCTTGGTGGTGAAGTCGCGCTGGACGTCCACGTGGTTGTGGGCGAGCGGCAGGACGCTGTTCATGCCCTCGCGCTGGCGTAGCGCCAGCGGCGTCAGCTCGATGCCCTGCTGGCGGGCGGCGCGGATGAGGTCGACCACCTGGGCGTCCAGGGCCTTGCGGTCGGCGGCGCAGGTCCAGACCAGGCCGGTGAACAGGTAGAGGCGCTGGTTGCGGTGGAGCAGCTGGTCGATGACGTCGCGGTTCTCGCCCTGGATCTGCTCGAGCTCGGGCGGGATGATGGTGTAGTCGTAGCCCTGCTTCACCGCCCTCTGCTGGTTCTCGATGATGTCCTTCTGGATCCAGGCGTTCTGCCGCTTCGCCATGGCGACCGCCTTCGCCTTGTCGACGGGCTGCAGGTGCCAGGAGACCGCCATGGGGACCTGCAGGTCGAGCAGCGACGAGATGGAGCGGTCCGTGAGCTCGGAGGCGAACGACTCGCGCATGACGAGGACCTGGCACCAGGTACCGTCCGAGCGGTAGCAGGTAGAGTCGCCGCCCGCGGGGCGGAAGTCGAGCGAGGTCGGGCAGACGAAGTCCTTCGAGGTGAGGGGCGAGCGGATGGAGAGGTCGCGCTCGTAGTCGAAGGAGAACGGGATGCCGGGCCTCAGTATCGACGAGACGAGGCCCAGCCGCTCGGCCCCGTCGAGCAGGTGCGTGCGGCTCTTGATCACGGAGGCCTCGAGCTGGCCCCGGACGCCCGCGCGGACGCCCGCGAGCAGCTGCCGGGCCCTGTCGGCGTTCTCGGCCTCGACGGCATAGGTGATGTAGTGCTCGCGGCGGATGTTGGAGGAGCCCTCGCGGACCTTCTCGTTGAGGATAGCGTTGTACTCGCTGGCGAGCTCGGCGTTCTCGCCGGACGCGTCGAAGAAGGCGCGCCTGCCTATCTCCTCGGCGGTGAGCGGCGTGTTCGTGACGAGGTACTGGACCATCGTGCTCGAGTCGAAGTAGTCGTTGAGCTGCGCCATCGCCTCGAAGATCGCCCTCTGGTCGTCCTCGCGCGCCGACTGGTAGCTCACGTCGGAGAAGCGCAGCGTCTCGCTGAACAGGCCCTCCTCGACCTCGCACAGGCCGTTGCGGAACATCCGCTCGAAGCCGACGGCGTTGTAGACGTCGGTAGCGGCCGCGCGGCGCTCCCGGCTCTTGCGCGTGCGGTCCCGGAGCTCCTGGTCGCGCTCGCGGAGCCTCTGGTTCACGCTCTTCGCACGGGCGCGCTCGTCCCTCGCCGCCGACCTCGCCTCGGCGTCGGCCTCGCGGCCCGCCTTGCGGGCCTCGCGCATGGCCTGCCTGAACTCCCTCTTGGCGCGGCGCCTCTCGGCGCGGGTGAGCAGCCCCTGCCCCGGGCCGCCGGTGACCGCCGCGACGAGCGAGGCGAGGGCGGACCCGTCGACGTCCGGGACCCTACTCGTCTCGCTCGCCGGGCTCCCAGAGCTCGATTCCGCGTCGTCTCGAGAGCCTTCGGTAAACCTTGGTGACATTCGTCCTCCTTGCGTCCGCGAGCCCGGCCATGACGAAGCGGCCTCGGTTCGCGTAGGTCATGCGGTTGCCCGCCGTCCAGTGCCTCCACATGAGCGGCAGCCACCGCTCGAAGGGCATGCCCTCGATCTTCGCGAAGCCCAGGGCCCAGAAGGGCATGCTGGCCATCATCGCGAGCGGGGCGACGTAGTCGAAGGGAACCCCGAGGAGCAGCCACGAGCCCGCGCCCACCGCCACCGACGCGGCGATGGCGAGCGACGCGCACGCGAGGGTGCGCCTCGAGAGTCCCGCGAAGACCTTCCCCTCGTACTTGGTCAGGTCCTGGTGGATGTCGGTCGAGAGCATCTCTAGATCCCGTTGATGGAGGGGAGGCTCCCGAAGAACGACGCCGCGGCGATGATGATCGCCCCGCCTGCGATCCACTTGATGGCGGACGAGATCTGCCCGCCGGACGGGTCGGTCTGCGCGATGCCGAAGTTCACCGCCCCGTAGACGATGAAGACCGCTCCCATGAAGGTCACCGCCGACTGGACGGTGGAGATGATGCTGCTCAGCACTTCCTGCTCCTCTCGGTAATGTGGGTGAGTTTTGGGAAACACCCCCCAGGCCGTCGCGACGGCCGTCCCACGTGCTATCTTTCGGTTGACGGTGCTTTGCGGCACCGCCTTTTCCCTAGCCGTCCGCCGACTTGTCCCAGGGAGTGGAGACCCGTTACAAAGGACCTGCGCGGCGGGCGGCGAACGTCACTTCCTCTCCTCGGCGCCCTCTTCTGCCATCGCATCCCCCTTCCCTTCCCTCGTACGCGCCATCGCGGCGGCTCCCCTGAGCCGCCTGGTCTCCGTCCGGCGCCGCTCCAGCTCGGCAGAGGCCCTCTCGAGCTGTGCCGAGGCGGCGTCGCGCCTGGCGCCGGCCTCCTCGACCTCCCTGCGCGCCTCCCGGGCTCGCCGCTCGTCGCCCGCCGCCTCCGCCTGCCTGAGCCTTGCCGAGGCCTGGCGCAGGTCGCGCATGGCGGCACGCCTCGCGCGGTAGGCCTCCGAGGTGTCGCAGGTGACCTCCCACTCGGAGAGCCATGCGGTGGCGGCCTCCCCGAGCGGCTGTCCGGCGCGTCGCCACGCGACGTAGTCGAACCTGCGCTTCGCGGGCGGGCGTGCCTGGTAGACGGGGTCGTAGCGCGGGTGCTCGAAGCACCAGGACTTGTCGTCCTCGATGACGGGGCGGTCTCCCATGAGGACGAGGGCCCTCGTCGACGGGAGAAGCGCCACCTCGTCCGGGGTGTAGACCGCACGCTCCATGGAGTTGCGGCTGCGCGTGTAGTCGGCGGCGAGCCCCTCGCCCCTGCGTGACCAGTCCGTCTTGACGATGGTCGACGTGCCGGTCTCCTTGGAGATCTGCTCGGCGGTCGCGTAGTCTCGGCCGCCCCCCAGGTACAGCGTGGTCGGGCAGTTGCCCCTGATGGTCGCCGCGTCCTCCTCGCCGTAGACGCTCTCGAGCTGCGATAGGTTCTGGAGGATCACGGTGAGGTCGACGTCGCGCGAGCGGACGACCGAGATGCACTGGGAGAACGACGGCAGCTTGCCGATGTTCTTGAACTCGTCGAAGATGAGCGAGACGGGCCTCGGCAGCACCCCGCCTGCGGCGTCGGCCGCGCGCAGCGGCAGGTTGATGGCCTGCCACGCGAACAGCGACATCAGGCAGTTGAGCGAGCCGTCGAAGTCGGACGTGATCACGAAGGTCACGGTAGGGGGCCTTGGGGTGCCGTCCGGCATCTGGGTCTGGCCGAGCAGCTCGAGGTGGACCTCGTCCTCTCCCGTGGCGCCTGCCAGCAGCGCCTTCACGCCCTCGTCGGTCAGCGACGCCATGCGCGCGTGGGACGAGATCACGAATGACTTGAGCGTCTTGCCTGCACCGTGGCGGAACTGGTGCCAGAGGTCGAGCGCCGCGTCCTCGTCGGGGCGCAGCCCCCGCACCCTCGTGCCGTCCGGGAGCTCGCGCCAGTCGGCCGGGCGGACGTGGTCGTAGTTGCGGCAGAGGCTCGAGTCGACGCGCTCGGGGGCCTGCCTCACAGCTATCTGGCGGGTCCCGCGCACCCCGGGGGTCGCCCTGGGGGGCGCCGGCTTGGTGCCCGTCTCGATCTGCTCGAATATCTGGTCGAGGCCGTTGGGCTTGCCGCGCCCGTCGTCGTCGCCCATGTCGGCCATGCTCGTGAAGTCCAGGAACGTCTTCATCGTCATGTCCTTGCG
>CAMPCT010000170.1 GCA_946647055.1 uncultured Atopobium sp.
CGAGGTGAAGTTCTGGGACTACCCGAGCGCCTCCGCGACCTCGTCCACGCTCGACCTCATACCGCACCTCGGCCCGACGTTCTTCTACCCGCGCGATGGGAACAACCTCATCACGGGCGTCGTGGTCGGCGTGTCCTCGGCCAACGTGAAGGGCAAGAGCGCGGCGGTGAACGAGGGCGCGTACCTCTTCGACCCCGTCGCGCCCACCATGGGCGAGCCGGAGTTCGACGAACACGGCATCCTCACCGTGCCCGTGGAATGCAAGCAGAACACGCCGCGCCAGCCGCTCTACGACGTGAAGTGGACGCGCGAGGTCTACGACTCCCAGCTCAAGACCACGGCCACGGCCACTGGCACCGTGGGCGACGGAACGGGCGACGTGGACTTCGACGTCACGTTCGACGCCGTGAGCTACCAGGTGTTCCAGGAGAACCCGAACCGCTTCCTCAAGATGACCGCCAAGGCGTACGCCCGCGGCATGCACGGCGACTCCAAGGAGGTCAGCAAGAGCGTCTACCTCTCGCTGCCGCTGCGCCCCGTAATCCAGGGCGTGCAGGTGTCGCAGGGCTCGTACACCGACCGCGTGACCGTCCGCTTCACCACCAAGACGGACGGCGTCAACCAGAACGTCCTGAACCAGCACCCCTTCACGGGGTGCCGCATCCAGTACCTCAAGAACGTCACCGAGACGAACGCGGCAACGGCCTACGCCATGGATGGCTGGGAGAACTACGACATAGAGGACAACGGCGCGTGCACCGCGCTCTACGTCCCCGCCTCCGTGGTGCGTCCCGACCCCGACAAGATCACGTGGATTCGCGTCAAGTGCTGGAACCAGAGCGAGGAGGTCCTGTGGCGCGCGTCGGTGCCCTACAGGCTCACGGCGTTGGAGACGGAGTCGCCCACCGCGGAGGACGACGTGGTGGTGCTCGCGCCGCTCACGCTCGACGACGACGGCACGTCCATCCTCGCCGACCTCTACTGGAACAAGAACGGCACCGACGACTCGACGGGCACGCAGGTGGACTGGTCCACCGACGGCTACGCGTGGAAGTCCACCGTCGGGCCTTCTACGTACAACACGCTGCGCGACGACGGCGCGGCCACCTACGGCGGCGTGCGGTACCGCTCCCACACGACCCTGTACATCCGCGACCTAGAGGAGGGCAAGCTCTACCACGTCAAGGCGCGGCGCTACCGCGAGGGAGACGGCGACACGACGTACGGCGACTGGTCGCAGAAGCGGGCCATCATGGTCTGCAAGGTGCCCAAGGCGGTCACGCTCTCGGCGCCCCCGCGCATAGCCCACGGCGAGCCGCTCCCGCTCTCGTGGGCGGTGAGCGGCACGGGCGAGTCCCAGCCCGAGCTCTCGTGGCAGGTCAACTACGGCGGAGGCCCGAACGTGACGCCGACCGACGCGGCCTTCACGCCTCGCTACGTCTTCGCGAACTCCTCGGGCGGCACCCGCACGACCATCCCGTGGAGCAAGATCGAGGAGATGCTCGACAAGATCGCGAAGGAGACGCCCTCCATCGCGAAGGACAAGCCCTCGCGCGACCTCTTCATCCCCGTGAGCGTGAGCGTCAGCGTCAAGGGCGGCTACATGGTCACGTCCGAGACTAGCTACGTCGCCGTCAAGAACCCTCCCGCGGTCTCCGTGGAGGACTTCGCCGTCACGGCGCAGCCCGTCTCGTTCGTCGTCGGCGCGACCGAGGAGCTGTCGGCCATCGACGTGGTCGTGCGCTCGCTGGGCGTTGCCAGCGACCTGCCAGACGGGCGCCTCATGCAGGAGCCGGGGCACGTCATGTGGTCGGGCAGGCTCGTCGGCCTCGACGCTACCGCGGGCGACGAGACGTACACGCACCGCTACGCGGTCGCCCTGCCGCCCATCGACGGCCTCGTGGACAACGCGCTGTACACCGTGTCGGTGCGCGGGACCGCGGCCCTCGACGGCTCCGCGAGCGGCGTGGACGAGCGCGACTTCCGCGTCGAGTGGGACCACCCAGCCGCGCCCCCCGACGACTTCACCATCGTCCCCACGGACTACGTTGACGATGCGGGCAACCGTCACCGCGAGGCCACGGTCACGCTCGCGGCCACGGGCGGCGAGGGCGACACGTACGACCTCTACCGCGTGACCCCCGACGGCGCGACCCGCGTGGCGTCGGGCCTCTCGGCGGGCGACTCCGTGACCGACCCCTACGCGCCCTTCGGCGAGCTGGGAGGGGCCTACCGAGTCTGCACGGTCACCGAGGACGGCGCGATGGCGTGGCGCGACGAGGAGTACGCGCTCCGCGGGCACGACATGCGCATCGACTTCGGGAGCGAGTACGTCGAGCTTCCCTACAACGTGGACATGTCCGACTCCTTCGAGAAGGACTTCGAGGAGCGGCACCACTACGGCGGGGGCCGCCCCGAGGGCTACTGGAACGAGGGCGTGTCTAGGCACGCGTCGCTCTCCACCGACCTCATCCGCGTGACCGACGCCGAGGTCGCCCGCAGGGTGCGCATGCTCGCGCAGCACGTGGGGCCGTGCTTCGTGCGGCTTCCCAACGGCTGCGCGTTCGAGGCCGACGTGCAGGTCACCGACCTCTCCGAGGGCCACGCCAGCTCGGCCATAGCGGTCGCGCTCGACGTGACCGAGGTCTCGCCTTCGGGCGCTTACGAGATTGGACGGCCATGATCGACTGGACCCGCGGCTACTCCGCTAGGTGGGCCGCGTACGCTGTGAACGTGCCCACGTGGGCCGACGGCGAGGCGCTCTCGGGCGTCGTCTCGGCCTCCGTAGAGCGCGACGTGTCCTCCGAGGCCGCGCTCGTCGAGAGCGGCACCATCGAGCTCGACGCCCCCGTGGGCGAGGGCTTCGGCGAGCGCTACGTGCGGCTCGCGATGGTGGCCGAGCAGGGCGGCGAGACGGAGCGCGTGGACGTCTGCACGCTTTTGTGCTCGTGCTCCTCGGGCGACGTGGACAAGGGGGTCGACCGCCTCTCGCTGGACGGGCGCTCAGTGCTCTGGCCCGCGTCGCGCAAGGTGCTGCCCCGCGGCGAGTACGTGCCGCGCGGCTACGACTGCGTGGCGTGGTGCCGCGAGATGCTCGAAGGGTGCCTCGCCGCGCCCGTGGTGGCCGAGGGCAGCTTCACGCTCACCGAGCACTACGTGATTGATTTGGGCAGCTCCGTGCTCGACGCCGTGTGGCTTGTGCTCGACGCGGGCGGCTGGTGCCTGCAGATAGACGGCGACGGCACGGTCCACGTGAGGCCGCGCCCGACCGAGCCCGCCCTCGTGCTCGACGACGTGGGCGCGAGGCTGATCGTCCCCGGCGTCCACCACGAGCTCGACTGGTCCGAGGTGCCCAACCGCTACTGGGCCACCGACGGCTCGAACGCGGCGGTGGCGGTCAACCGCGACCCCGCGAGCCCGACGTCCACCGTCTCGCGCGGCTACGAGAGCGACGCCTACGACTCGTCCCCCATGCTGGTGGACGGCGAGGATCTGCAGGGCTACGCCGAGCGCATGCTCGAAGAGCGCTCCACCGTCCACGACGTGCGCTCCTACGTGCGCGAGTGGTGGCCCGGCGTCACGTGCTACTCCGTGGTGCGCGGCACGCTCCCGTCCATCGCCCTCGACGGCGACCTCGTGGTGGAGCGCCAGTCGCTCGAATGCGGTCACGGAATCAAGGTGTCCGAACAGGCATACAGGGAGGTGCGCTCATGGCAGCGCTAGAGCCGAGCACCGTGTGGGCATTCGGCGAGGTCATGTCGACGACGCCGACCGAGCGCACGCGCGAGGCCGACGCCACCGTCACCAAGGTGGACGGCGAGGGCGTCGCGTGGGTGACCGTCGCGGGCTCCGACGCTGAGACGCCCGTCAACGGCGGCTCCGTCAGCTCGCTCGCGCAGGGGCAGACCGTGCGCGTGAGGGTCGAGGGCGGCAGGCTGTGGGTGCTGGGCAGCTCGTCCTCGCCCTCGGTGGGCACGTCCTACGTCGGCGCGGCGATCAGGCCCGTCGACGCCAAGGCCGAGCAGGCGCTCATAGAGTCCTCCCGCGCGAAGGCCGCTGCCGACGCGGCGGAGAGGGACGCGAACCGAGCCGCCACCGCGGCCACCAACGCCGAGGCCAGCGCGGACACAGCCGCTCAGGCAGCGACCAACGCCGAGGGCAGCGCGTCCACGGCTGCGACCGCGGCCACGAACGCGCAGGGAAGCGCATCCACCGCAGCGACCGCAGCCACCAACGCGCAGACCTCAGCTGGACAGGCAGCGACCAACGCGCAGAACGCGGCCACCTCGGCGAGCGACGCCGCGAGGGACGCGTCCGCGGCCAACATCGCGGCGAACCAAGCCATCGCCGACGCTCAGGCGGCGCAGACCGCCGCCGACCAAGCGGTGGGCAGCGCGAACCAAGCGGTCGAGTCCGCTGGCCGCGCCGAGAACAGCGCACGAGCGGCGAACACCGCCGCCAACAGCGCCCTCACGCAGCTCTCCATCGTGGAGGACGTGAGCGGCACCCTCAGCTGGATTCGCGACCACGGCACCTACCGCGCGACCACGGACACGACCGTGCGGGACGGCACGGTGTACTTCAAGCTTGAGGGCGGCGAATACGTGCCCATAGCCGAGCCGAGCGGCAACCCGCAGGCGCAGGGCTGGTACGTCCTCGACGTGAGCGACTCGCAGACCGACTACATCATGGCGCACCTCGCGGTCACCTCGGCTGGCCTATGGGTGCTGCCCTCTGGAATCGACGCCGAGAAGGGGGCGCAGCGCAGCCCAGGATACAAGGCGCTGCTCTCCAACGCGGGCATGACCGTCTACGACCCGCTCGGCACCGCCGTGGTAACCTACGGCGAGTCCGTGACCTTCGCCACCGACCGCGACTGGCACGTGGGCAATGCTCAGGCGTTCATCTTCTACGACGAGTCCGAGGGCACGCTGCAGATAGGCGGCGCGAACGTCACCATCGGCGGCAAG
>CAMPCT010000171.1 GCA_946647055.1 uncultured Atopobium sp.
GCCCTGGAGGAGCGTCTCGTGCACCCGGTGACGGGGGCGGAGCTGCTCCTGCGTACCGAGCTGCCAAAGCGCTTCTCCCCGTACGCGTGAGCGACGGGAACGAGTCCCACCCTATTCCGACTTTCTTATCAAGGGGCGGGGTTGCCGTACCGTATGGGGTGGGGTAGTGGCATAGTATCGGGGGCTACCGTAAATGCCCCTTCAACGATCGGATTGACTCCTGAGAGGTTGCCATGTCGGAGGATGAGAAGCTCAAGATTCCCCAGATTGACCTTGGCGATGCGGATGGCGAGACTGGTGTTGCCCCCGTGCACCCCGCCTCGGTCCCCGCGGTCGACGTCGTCCAGACGGAGCTCACCGACGAGGAGCTTGACGAGCAGCTAGCCTACGAGCAGCTCCAGCGTCATCGCAAGCAGCGCAAGCGCAAGAAGGTCATACGCATCGCCGTCGCCGCCGTCCTTGCCATCGCAGCTGCGGCGGGTTGGATCATCACGCACCCCGCCGAACCCGAGCAGGCCGAATGGCAGCCCATCACCGCGGTCGCCTACCACGGGGACTTCACCACGGAGGTCTCCTCGAGCGGGGCGACCGAGCCGCTCAAGCTCACGGTGGTGACCCCCGAGGTCGACGGCATCATCCGAGACGTCCGCTTCTCGGAGGGCGAGCAGGTTGCCGAAGGTGACGTCCTGTTCACCATCAAGAACGACGACCTCGACCGAGCGGTGCGCGAGGCCGAGAAGGGCGTGAGCTCGGCGCAGTCCGTGCTTGACAGCGCCTACACGACGCAGAGCAACGCCTATAAGGCGCAGGACGAGGCGTGGGCGCAGTACGTGAACGCGAAGGACGCCTACGAGCGGGGCATCGCCGCCGCTGAGGACCAGAACGAGCTCTATGCGGGGACGCTCGAGTCCCTGGAGAACCTCGCCAATGCCTCGATGGAGCTTGCGGAGAGCGCAAAGGAAAACGCGGACGCCCAGAACAACGTCGCCCTTGGGTCTGCCGCCGACAGCCTCAACCACACCGCCGAGATGCTGGGACAGATTGCGGAGAGCATGCCCGGTCCCTCCCAGCCGGCGACCAAGCCCGTCTATGAGGAGTCCGTCGTCAACGAGGCGATCAACTCGGCCAACAGCGCCGTCGAATCGGCGGCGGATGCGCTCGAGGCGGCAAACGACGCCCTCGTGCAGGCACAGGAGAACGCTGCCAAGCGCACCGTCACGGCCCCGACCTCCGGCACCATCATCTCCATGAACGCCATCGACGGTGCCTCGACCGCCGGGCAGCAGGGTCCGCTCGTGCAGATCGCCGACCTCACCCAGATGAAGGTGACCGTCCAGGTCAACGAGATCGACATCCGCAACATCTCCGTCGGGCAGAAGGGGACGGCGACCTTCTCGGCGCTTCCGGGCGTCGAGCTCGAGGCGGTCGTCGAGCGCATCGCCTCCTCGGCCACGGGCTCGGGCGAGGGCTATGGCGGCGGCGTGGTCACCTATGCCGTCGACCTGCTCATCCCCAACCCCGACCCCGCGCTCAAGCCCGGCATGACCGCGACGGTCGTCATCAAGACCCAGGACGTGCCCGATTCCATCATCGTGCCGGTCTCCGCCCTCGTCGACAACGGTGACGGCACGTACTGCGTCAACGTGGTCGTCGACGAGGAGACCTGGGAGAGCGAGTCCCGTACGGTCGAGGTCATCGCCCAGAACTCGAGCGAGGCGGCTGTCACGGGTGACATCGCCGATGGCGACCAGGTCATCATGGGCGATGCGGGCTTTGGCGACGACGAGGGCATGAACGACGCGATGGCCTATGGTGGCTAGCATGGCGGTTCCCGTCATCGACGTACGCAACGTCCATCGCATCTACGAGTCGGAGGCGGGCTTCACGCACGTCCTGCGCAACGTGTCGCTCAAGGTCGAGCGTGGCGAGTTCCTCTGCATCATGGGCCCGTCAGGCTCCGGCAAGTCGACCCTCATGAACATCCTGGGTTGCCTCGACACGCCCACCGCGGGCACTTACCTGCTCGAGGGGCTCGACGTTTCGAAGCTCGATGACGACGAGTTGGCCGAGATTCGCGCCACGCGCATCGGCTTTGTGTTCCAGAGCTTCAACCTGCTGCCACGCTCGACGGTGATGCGTAACGTGATGCTGCCCCTCATCTATACCGATGTTCCCGTCTCGGAGCGCGAGGATCGTGCCATGAGGGCCCTGCGTGCGGTGTCGCTGCCGGTCGAGTACTACGACCACAAGTCGAACGAGCTCTCGGGCGGTCAGATGCAGCGCGTCGCCATCGCCCGCGCCCTCGTCAACGACCCGGCGATCATCCTGGCGGACGAGCCGACGGGCAACCTCGACTCTGCCACGAGCGAGATGGTCCTCAAGACCTTTGGCCGCCTGCGCGATGCGGGCAAGACCATCGTGCTCATCACGCATGATCCCGAGGTGGCCGTCTGGGCGGATCGCACGGTCTACATCCGCGATGGCAAGCTCCTCACGGAAGAGGAAGAGCGCTCCATCGTCGCATCGAGCGCCCGGCAGGGAAGGGGGCGCACATGAGGACCCGCGACCTGCTTCACGAGACCTGGTCCGCGCTCGACGCCAACCGCGGCCGCAGCGCCCTCACCATCCTGGGCATCGTCATCGGCATCGCCGCCGTCATCGCCATGACCTCCCTCATTGGGGGCGTACGCCAGTCGCTCATGGGCGAGCTGGGCCTTGACCAGGCGCGACTCATCTACTTCTACATATGGGGCGAGAACTCCACCACCTTCGAGGACCTCGAGCGCATCCAGCGCAACGTCCCGGGCTATGACTACGTGACCGGCACCACATGGGCCAGCTCGCCGGTCTCGAGCGACACCAAGCAGGTGGACGGCCAGATTCAGGGCGTCAAGGACATCTACTTCCAGGCGATGGGCATCAAGTTCGCCCAGGGCCGTGGCTTCTCTGCTGCGGAGGAGGCGTCTGGCGCCCTCATGGTCGTGATGGACCGGGGGTCGGTGCGCACCCTCTTTGGCAGCTCCGACGAGCAGGTGGTGGGCAGGACCATCAAGATTGGTAACGACCAGTATTCCATCGTGGGCGTCACGGAGTCGCAGAACATCGACAGGGGAGGGGACTACGTCCAGCTGTACATGCCCTACACCACGGTGGTGAACCGCATCACCGGCTGGGACTACATCGACCAGAGCTTTGGCTTCGCGTCGGAGGACGCGGACATCGACCAGTTGGTGACGCGCACCAGGGACTACCTCATGAGCTACTACGGCTACACCGAGGATGGCGAGAACGGCGGTGTCGAGATTGAGTCCATGAAGGCCATGATCGACCAGGTCAACACGACCATGGCCAGCTTCTCCCTGCTCATGAGCGCCATCGCCGGCATCTCGCTGCTGGTGGGCGGCATCGGCATCATGAACATGATGCTCACCAACGTGACCGAGCGCATCCGCGAGATCGGCCTGCGCAAGGCCTTGGGGGCCCGCGCGTCCGACATCACCAAGCAGTTCCTGGTCGAGTCGGTCTTCCTGTGCCTTGCGGGTGGCGTGATCGGCATCATCGTGGGCTATCTGAGCGCACTTGCGCTCTCCGGCGTGGCGAGCAGCCTCATGGAGGTGGGTTCGCTCACCCCGGTCATCGACGTTCAGACCGTGCTTCTGGCCACGGGCATCTGCGTGGGCATTGGCGTCCTCTTTGGCTATGGCCCGGCAAAGCGTGCCGCTAGGCTCGACCCGGTCGAGTCCCTCCACTACCAGTAAGCAATGACATAAAGGGGACGTTTCCCTTTGCGTCTGACGCAAAAGGGACAGACGTGAATACGAAAAAGAAAGGGGCGGCAGGCATGATGCCTGCCGCCCCTTGTGTTAGGGCATCTGTGGGAGGAAGCTACTCCTTGACAGAGGCGTAGAACTTGCACTCCGGGAAGACTTCCTTGATGGTGCAACCATGGATGAACGGGATGGAGAGGAACTCATCCAGCGTGGGGCAGAGGTCGGTACAGTCGACGTAGTGGTTCTTGTGATTGAGCTTGCTGGTGTCCTGAGCACGCCAAGCCTCGAAGTTCACATCGGTGATGTAGTAGATGTTGGAGTCGATGCGCATGTAAATCGAGTGATTGTGGTGCAGGTAGTCGACCAGCCCCTCGTAGTCCAACTCGAGAACCTCTTCTGCGCGCTTACCCATGGCATGTCCTTTCCCTCGGGTGCGAACAATTCCGCTCACTGCCATATTACCGCCCCGAGGGGGTGTCTTATACGAGGTATTGAGAAATGTTAGGCAAACGACCATAAGAGCACGGGACGCGGTCGTTTGCGAGGGGGAGGCGTCCCCCTGCCGTGATTAGCCGAGAATGGCGTCCTCGAGCGCGGACGCATCGTCGACGATGCACGTCGCCCCGTTCTCGAGCAGGAGGCTCACGTCGCGGAAGCCCCACGAGCAGCTGATGCAGGGAAGCCCCGCATTGGCGGCGGTCAGCAGGTCGACCTCCGAGTCCCCCACGTAGACCGTGGAGGCGGGGTCAGCCCCAAGTTCCCTCATGATCGCGTGGATGGAGTCGGGTGCCGGCTTGCGGGGGACACCCTCGCGCTCGCCAACGGCGAGGTCGACAAGACCGGAGAAGTACTGCTCCGCAAGCGTCTGGACGGCAAAGTCCCCCTTGTTCGAGGAGATGGCGCAGCGTACGCCTGCCTTGCGGAGCCGGGCAAGCATCTCGATGATGCCGTCGTAGGGCTTCGTCAGGTTCGCGCAGTTGTCGGCATAGAAGGCCTTGAACTCCGCGGTGACCTGGTCGATGACGTCGACCGTGGTGCCCTGGGGCACGGAGAGCTCGATGAGCCTGCGGATGCCGTTGCCCACGCTCGCGCGCGTCTGCTCGAGGGTGCGCAGGGGCATGCCAAAGGCGGCGAGGGCATGGTTGGTCGCCTCGGCGAGGTCGCCGATGGTGT
>CAMPCT010000172.1 GCA_946647055.1 uncultured Atopobium sp.
GTCATGGCTGAGAAACTGACCGACCTGAGCTGCACCGAGTTCGCTCGCGTGCTTGCCGCCAAGGAGTCCGTGCCGGGTGGCGGCGGGGCTGCCGCGCTCGTGGGTGCCCTGGGCGTTGCCCTCGGCTCCATGGTGGGCAACTTCACCACCGGCAAGAAGCGCTTCGCGGACGTCGAGGACGACATCCAGCGTATGCTGGCTGATGGAGAGGCCATCCGTGCACGTCTCATCGAGCTCGTCGCCGAGGACGCCGAGGCGTTCTATCCGCTGTCGCAGGCCTATGGCATCCCCAAGGAGGACCCGACGCGCGCCCAGGTGCTCGAGGAGGCCACCAAGGGTGCCTGTGCTGGCCCCGTCGAGATGATGCGCCAGATCTGCCGTGCCATCGAGCTTCTCGAGGAGATGGGTCAGAAGGGTTCCAAGATGCTCATCTCCGACGTGGGCTGTGGGGCGCTTCTGTGTCGTGCGGCGCTGGAGGCTGCGAGCCTCAACGTCTTCGTCAATACCAAGACGCTCGCCGACCGCGCCTTTGCCGAGGAACTCGAGGCTGAGTGCGACGCGATGCTCGCCGAATATTGCCCGCGCGCCGAGGCCTGCGCCAACGCCGTCATGGACCACATCCGCAAGTAGGTGGACAAAGGTAACAGGTACCTTTGTCCAGTCAGAGAGGAGCACCAATGGCAGAGCTGCTCAAGGGCATGCCCGTCGCCAATGCAATCACCGAGGAGCTCGTAGGTCGTGTCGCCACCCTCAAGGAGCGGGGAGTCACCCCAACGCTTGCCATCGTCCGTGTGGGCGAGCGTGACGACGACCTCTCCTACGAGCGCGGAGCCCTCAAGCGCGCCGAGAAGGTCGGCTTGGGTGTCCGCCAGTTCGTCCTGCCCGCTGACTGCTCGCAGGCAGACCTCATGGCCGTCATCGACGAAGTCAACTCCGACTCCTCGATTCATGGCTGCCTGATGTTCCGCCCGCTGCCCAAGACGCTCGACGAGGCTGCCGCCTGCGCCGCGCTTGATCCCGCCAAGGACGTCGACTGCATCACCGAGGGCTCGCTCTTTGGCGTCTTCGCCAACCGTCCCATGGGCTTCCCGCCGTGCACCGCACAGGCGGTCATCGAGATCCTCGACCACTACGGCTACGAGCTCTCTGGCGCTCGGGTCAGCGTCGTGGGCCGTTCGCTCGTCATCGGCAAGCCCGTCAGCATGATGCTCCAGGCCAAGAACGCCACCGTCACCATGTGCCACACCCGTACGCGCGACCTTGCGGCCGAGTGCGCCAAGGCAGAGATCCTCGTGGTCGCTGCTGGGCATATCGGGACGGTCAGCGCAGACTCGGTCGCCCCCGGCCAGGTCGTCATCGACGTGGGCATCAACTGGGACGAGGCTGCGGGCAAGCTCTGCGGCGACGTCCTCTTCGACGAGGTCGAGCCCATCGTCGATGCCATCACACCAGTTCCCGGTGGCGTCGGGTCGGTCACCACGGCCGTTCTCGCAAAGCATGTCGTCACCGCTGCCGAGCGAACGCTCGCGTAGTACCATCTCACAGAGGGAAGGGGGCGTATGCTGTTACGCCCATCAAGGGAGGGGCACGTCATGACCGAGAAGCTCACCTACCGTCAGCTCGACAAGCCGCGCGTGGAGGCAGCCGTCCGCGAGCTGCTCATCGCCATTGGCGAGGACCCCGATCGCGAGGGCCTGCTGGGCACGCCCGACCGCATCGCCCGCGCCTGCGAGGAGATCTTCGGCGGAATGCAGGAGGACCCTTCCGAGCACCTGCTGCGTCAGTTTGACGAGCCGGGCAACGAGGACATGGTCATCGTCAGGGACATCCCCTTCGCCTCGATGTGCGAGCACCACCTGCTGCCCTTCACCGGGCGTGCGCACGTGTGCTACCTGCCGCGCGATGGCAAGATCACCGGTCTTTCCAAGCTGGCCCGCTGCGTGAGCGGCTACGCCCGCCGCCCGCAGCTCCAGGAGCGCCTCACCCAGCAGATCGCCGACGCCATCGTTGACCGTCTCGACGCCCGTGGCGTCCTGGTGGTGCTCCAGGCCGAGCACTCCTGCATGAACATGCGCGGTATCCGTGCCGCCGGCTCGCTTACGGTCACCTCGGCCGTGCGCGGCTGGTTCAAGGAGGACCTCAAGGCCCGCGAGGAGGCCCTGCGCCTCATCGGCCTGTAGGAACGACATTGGGGGCCAAAGGGAAACATCCCCTTTGGCTCCCCTTGGGAAGGGGAGGGGTCTCATGCCCAACAACGAGTACCCAACCGTAGATGCGCTCGCACCCGCTGCCATCGAGGCGAAGGCCGAGGCAGTCGGCACGGGTAAGGCGACCATGCCCCTAGGGCGATCCTTCGTGCTCGCATGCCTCGCCGGTTTCTTCATTGGCATGGGTGGCATGTTCATGCTGCTCGTCAAGTCGGACGCATCGCTCTCCTTCGCGGCGGCATCGCTCCTGGGAGGCCTCTCGTTCAGCCTGGGCCTCTTTGCGGTGCTCGTCGCTGGGGCCGAGCTCTTCACCGGCAACAACCTCATGGTGCTCGGCTGTCTCGACGGCAAGTACACGCCTGCCCAGCTCGTGCGCAGCTGGTGCGTCGTCTACGTCGGCAACCTCGTGGGCTCGCTCGTGCTCGTCGCCATCCTGTTGGGTGCCAACTACGCCGGTATGGGCGGAGGCGCCGTGGGCGAGTGCGCGGTCTCCGTCGCCACCGCCAAGTGCTCGCTGTCCTTCGCTACCGCCTTCTTCCGCGGCATCATGTGCAACGTCCTGGTGTGCCTCGCCGTGTGGATGGGATTTGCCGGGAAGACGGTGGTCGACAAGTTCCTCGCGGCCGCCGTTCCCGTCACGGCCTTCGTGGCCTGCGGCTTCGAGCACTGCGTTGCCAACATGTTCTTCCTGCCCTACGGCCTTGCCCTCTCCGGCGGCACCGAGGTCATCACGATAGGCTCCATCCTCATGAACATACTCGCCGCGACCGCCGGCAACATCGTGGGCGGCGCGCTGCTCTTTGCCGGTGCCTACTGGCTCGCCTTTGGCAGGAAGGAAGCATAGAGATGCCCTACTCGGTGCCCATCCCCATCCCAGAGATCACCTACGAGGAGTCCCTCCATGTCCTGCACGACGTCCTCAGGTTTGGCATCTGCCCCATGCTCGAGACGGTCGAGGACATGCTCGCCGAGCTGGGCGACCCCGACCTCACCTTCGACTGCATCCAGGTGGCGGGCACCAATGGCAAGACGTCAACCACGCGTTTCACAGCCGCCATCCTCATGGGGGAGGGCTATCGTACGGCGCTCTATACCAGCCCCGAGCTGGTGAGCTACACAGAGCGCATGGAGGTCGACGGCGCGCCCGTCAGCGAGGCGCAGTTCGCCCGTGGCATCTCGGCTGCCGTCGAGGCGGGGCGCCGGGTGAACGAGCGCCGTTCTGCCGCCGGCGAGCGTCCCTACGACATCACGGAGTTCGACCTGCTCACGGTGGCCGCCATGGTGGTCTACGCCGAGGCTGGCGTTGACGTGGCCGTGCTCGAGTGCGGTATGGGCGGTCGCTGGGATGCCACGAGCGCGGCAAAGTCGATCCGTTCGGTCGCCGTCACGGGCGTGGGGCTCGACCACATGCACGTGCTGGGCGACACGGTCGAGGCCATCGCCTCCGAGAAGGCGGCGATCATCAAGGCGGGTCGTACGTGCGTCCTGGGTGTTGGTACGGCGACCCCGGCATCGGTGCAGGACGTCTTCCTCGACCAGTGCTCTGAGGCGGGCGTGACGCCCACCCTGCTGCTCCCCGAGCTGCTCGACGATGCCGAGGGCGAGATGCTCCCCGGTGACGTGCGCGAGCACGCCGAACTGCCCCGTTCGTCGTATCTCGTGACGCATCGTCCGGCTGGCCTGGGCGACACGCTGGTCGTGGACGTCGTGACGCAACGTGCGACGTACACGAGTGTCGCAACACCCAAGCCTCGCTACCAGGCAGCCAACCTCTCCTGCGCGATTGTCCTCGCCGAGGACTATCTGGGTCGCGCGCTTGATTCCGAGTCGCTCGCGAGCTCGATCCTCTCATGCCCCACGCCCGGTCGCTTCGACGTGGTACGCGCCGAGCCCCTGGGGCTCATCGACGCCTGTCACAACCCCCAGAGCGTCGAGACCTTCCTCACGGCGGTCCGTGCCATGGAGCCAGACCCTGCTGCCCGTCCGCTCCTGTTGTGCGCGGCGCTGGCCGACAAGGACTGCGGTGGCATGGTGGAGCTGCTCGCGCCCGAGTTCCCGCGCGTGATGGTGACGCAGACCTCGAGTCCGCGCGCGCTTGCGGCCGAAGAGCTTGCGAGGCTGTTCCGTGAGACGGGGGCGAACGTCGAGGCCATCTTCCCCACGGTGGGGGAGGCCCTTGCCGCCCTTGCCGACACGCCTTTCGTTGCCTGCGGGTCCATCACGCTGGCTGGTGAGGTCGCCGGCATCCTGCGCAGTGGACAAAGGTAACAGGCGCCTTTGTCCAGTGAGGTTGACACCCCTGCATGTGTCCGATATGCGGATGGAAACGCGGGGCTTGCGTCGGCATGGCTTCCTTTTGCTATGATGTATCGATAGCCGCGTGAGCCCGAGCATAAGGAGCACATGTTCCATGTCTGACATGATCAACCAGTTCATCACGCCCGAAGTGCGCATGGTCCTCTACATGATCCTTGCGTGCATCGTCATGCTGTACGTCCTCTCCATCGTCTACGTCATCCGTGACGCGCAGCGCCGTGGCGCCGAGCCCTGGTGGCTCTGGGCCATCATCTCGGTCATTCCGGTCATCGGCCTGCTCGCCTACGTCATCCTGCGTCCCAGCTCCTACCTCATCGATCGTGAGGAGCAGGACCTCGACATCGCCCTGCGCGAGCACCAGCTCTCGCACTACGGCATCTGCCCCAAGTGCGGC
>CAMPCT010000173.1 GCA_946647055.1 uncultured Atopobium sp.
TTGACGGCCAGGGGCCCGAGCTGCTCTCCGCTGCCACCAAGGCGCGCCTGTTCCAAGACCGCGTGCTCGCGGATGGCCAGCGCTCTGGCTATGGCCTGGGCCTCTTCCTGGGCATCGAGGGCTCCGCGTGCACCGGTCCCGAGCATCCCGCGCGCCTGCTGCCCGACCATCCCGTGATCTGGCACACGGGCGGGGCGACGGGATTCCTGAGCTATGCGGGCCGCTTCACCGAAGAGGGCATCTCGATCATCGTGCTGACCAACGACGACGGCATCGAGGGGGCGGACGTGGCAAGGAAGGTCGCGCCGCTCGTTCTTGGTCCCAAGGAAGAGGAATAGGGAGGTGCGTCGGGTGTCTCCGACCGTCCGCTACATACTCAATCGCCTGCTCATCGGCATCGCCGTGGTCCTATGCGTGAGCCTGGCCATCTTTGGCATCCTCCAGGCCATGCCCGGCGACCCGGTCGACCTCATGACGGGACCGCGCGTCCCGGCCGAGAAGATCGCGGAGATCAAGGCTCGCTGGGGCCTCGACCAGCCTTGGTACGTCCAGTACCTCTTTTGGCTGGGCAACGTCCTGCACGGTGACTTTGGCCTCTCCATCACGACGGGGCAGGAGGTGAGCTACCTCATCTCCCAGCGCCTTCCCTACACGCTGCTGCTCACGGGCATCTCCATCGTCCTCGAGTACGTCATCGCCATCCCCATGGGGCTGTACGCGGCGGTCAAGAAGGGCGGGATCTTCGACCGGGTGAGCAACATCGTCATGGTGGTGCTGTGGTCCATGCCGGGCTTCTGGCTGGGCGTCCTGCTCATCATGCTGCTCTCGATCCGTGCGGGCCTGTTCCCCATCTCGGGTTGGTCTGGCGCGAAGTCACTGGTGCTGCCCACGCTCACGCTGACGTTCCCCGCGCTCGCCCAGACCTTCCGCCTCACCCGTTCCGAGGTCCTCGACGTCATGGACGAGCGCTACGTCAAGACCGCCACGGCAAAGGGCCTGCGCAACAACCAGGTGCTCGTGCGCCACGTCCTTCGCTGCGCGCTCATCCCCGTCACCGTCACCTTCTTCCTGTCGCTTCCCTGGCTCATCGGCGGCGCCGTCATCGTCGAGAACGTCTTTGCCTGGCCGGGCATGGGACAGCTCCTGTGGATTGGCATCTCGCGACAGGACTTCCCCATCGTCCAGGGCATCGTCTTCGTCATCTCGGTCCTCACCGTCGTCTGCAACCTCATTGGCGATGTGGTGTCGGGTCTGCTCGACCCGCGCATCCGCATCGAGGCGGAGTAGGGGGTGAACCAGATGGCAGACACCACAAGGCCCAAGCGTCGCCTCAAGGTCGACCCGCTGTTCGCCGTCGGCCTGTTCATGCTGGCCACGATCATCCTCGTCGCCCTGTTCGCCGACGTCCTCGCCCCGCACCACTATGCCGAGCAGAACCTCGCCAACAAGCTCATGGCACCCGGCAGTGCCTATCCCCTTGGGGCGGACCAGTATGGCCGCTGCATCCTCTCGCGCACCATCTACGGCAGTCGCCTCGCCCTGCGCGTCGGCATCATCGCGGTCGTGGTTGAGGTGCTCATCGGCACCTTCCTCGGCATCATTGCCGGCTACTACGGTGGCGCGGTCGACAAGTTCATCTCGTTCCTCACCGACATGGTGTGGGCCATCCCGCCCATCATCTTCGCCATGGCGATCGTGCTGCTCATCGGCCCCTCTGCCGAGAACGTGGCCTTTGCGGTCGCAGTCGTGACATGGGCGCAGATTGCCAAGGTCGTTCGTGCGAAGACGCGCCTCATCTGCGCGAACTCCTTCATCGAGGCCGCACGCACCTACGGCGAGTCCGACGCCCAGATCCTGCTCCGCTACGTGCTGCCCAACCTCACGTCGACGATCATCATCATGGCCTCGCTCTCGCTTCCCTCGGCCATCCTCTCCACCACCTCGATGGGATTCCTCGGCCTTGGCGCCCAGGAGCCCCTGGCCGACTGGGGCATGATCCTCTCCGGTGGCATCCAGTACATCAAGAAGGCGCCGTGGATCAGCCTCTGGCCGGGTGTCGCCATCGTCTGGACGGTCCTGGGCTTCAACCTCACCGCAGAGGGCCTCAAGGACATCCTCGACCCCACCATGGAGGTGTGACATGGCAGCCGAAGACGTGGTCCTCTCCGTTCGCGACCTCTGCGTCGAGTACGAGACCAGCTCCGGAACGGTCCATGCCGTTGACCGGGTGAGCTTTGACGTGCACAAGGGCGAGGCCTTCGCGCTGGTGGGGGAGTCCGGCTGTGGCAAGTCGACCACCGCCTCGGCCATCATGCGCCTCATCGGGAGTCCCGGACGCATTCCCGGCGGCCAGGTGATGAGCCACGGGCAGAACCTTCTCGACCTCTCCGACGACGAGATGGCAGCCGTGCGCGGCAGTCGCATCGGCATGATCTTCCAGAACCCGCTCGACTCCCTCAACCCCGTGTACTCGCTGGGCAACCAGATTGCCGAGAGCCTCATGGTCGACAAGATGGAGAAGGCGGCCGCCTGGAAGCTTGCCGAGGAGACCCTTCGCTCCGTGCGCATCCCCGATGCCCCCGAGCGTGCCAGGCAGTACCCGCACGAGATCTCCGGCGGCATGCGCCAGCGCGTCATGATCGGCATGATGCTCTGCCGCGAGCCCGAGGTCCTCATCGCCGACGAGCCCACCACCGCCCTTGACGTCACCACACAGGCGGGAATCATCGACCTCATGAACGACCTCAGGCGCGACCGGGGAACTGCAGTGCTTCTCATCACGCATGACTTTGGCATCGTCGCCGACGTTGCCGACCGCGTGGCCGTCATGTATGCGGGACAGATCGTGGAGATGGGCAGCGTGTGGGAGATCTTCGACGAGCCCGCACATCCCTACACGAAGCTTCTCATGAAGGCCCTGCCCACCATCACGAAGGCGGAGGGGCGCCTCGAGACCATCAGGGGTACCGTCCCCAACCTGGCAAACCTTCCTGCCGGATGCCTCTTCCGCGAGCGCTGCCCCAGGGCCTGCGAGGCGTGTGCGTCCTACGAGCACCATCTGGGCGAGGTTGGCCCCGGCCATTACGTCGCCTGTGGCAGGGAGGTGACCGCAGATGAGTAGCGAGAACACCGCCGTGGCCCCACTCGTCCGCATGACCGACGTCAGCAAGCTCTTCCGCCTCAAGGGTCGCTCCGGCTCGGTGCATGCCGTCGACGGCGTCACGCTCGACATCTACCCAGGCGAGACCCTTGGCCTCGTGGGCGAGTCGGGCTCGGGAAAGACCACGCTCGCGCGTCTCCTGCTGGGCCTCATCCCCATGACCTCGGGTGCCATCGAGGTCGGGGGCGTCCCCGTCGACAAGCGCCACGCGCGCGAGTCCCGCAAGCTCATGGGCGCCGTCTTCCAGGACCCCGCCTCGTCCCTCAACCCACGCTGGACCATCCGTCAGGTGCTCGAGCGCCCGCTCAAGGTCAACGGCGTCTCTGGTGCCGAGGCGACGAGGCTCATCGACGAGACCTGCGAGAAGGTGAGTCTCGGTCGCGAGCTGCTCGACCGACGCCCGCACGAGCTCTCCGGTGGCCAGCAGCAGCGCGTCTCGGTGGCGCGCGCCATCATGCTCAAGCCTCGCCTGCTCGTGCTCGACGAGCCCACGAGTGCGCTCGACGTCTCCGTGCAGGCCCAGACCCTCAACGTCCTGCTCGACCTCCAGGAGGCCGAGGGGCTCGCATACCTCTTCATCACGCACAACCTCTCGGTGGTGCGCTACATGGCCGACCGCATCTGCGTCATGTATGGCGGGAAGGTCATGGAGGTGGGTGACGTCACCCAGGTGACCGAGCACTATAGCCATCCCTATACGCGCAGCCTCGTCTCGTCGGTGCCTCCGCTGCATCCCAGCCAGCGCTCCCGCGAGCGCCACACCCTCAAGGGTGACGTTCCCAGCCTGGTCGACGTGGGGGAGGGCTGCCGTTTCGCGAGCCGCTGCCCCTTTGCTGAGGGGGTCTGCAACTCGTCCACGCCCGTTGCCTGTGAGATTGACCCCGGGCACGTGGTGTGGTGCCACAAGGCACGGGAACTCGACCTTGCGTAGGGAAGGCACTGCCCCTGGCATGACCTGCAGCATGTCCGCGCAGGCCGACGAGCTGCTCGCTACGTTCGCGCGCCGCCTCGGAGCTTGGCGCGTCTGGATGCTGCGGGCAGGTGCCGACGAGGTTCGTGACCTCGTCGGCGTTGCGTCAGGCGCGCCTTCCAGGTTTGTCGAGGTCCTTGGGGGTATGCCGGTGCACGTCGTCGACGTGCGCGCCGTTGCGCGGGAGTGCGGGCGAGACACCCTGCTCGTCGTCGACTCGTCACAGGCCACCTCCGCCCTCTGCGCCACCTGCAAGCTGGGGGCGAACGTCTGCATCGAGTCCCTCGACGGTACCTTGGGACGGGAGGGTACGGGCCTTCTCGTCGTGGGTGTCGCACGGTACTGTCCCGGGAGGGCAGACGTTGCCGCCAAGCTCGACGAGTTCGCGTCGCAGGGTGCCCATACGCCACGTCTCTGGGAGCCTGCGCTCGTGTCGGGTCGACTCGAGGGACTTGACGAGCGCATGCGTGCCGCAAGCGACCTGGCACAGGAGATGGCGAGCTTCCTCGCGTGCCATCCGCTCGTCTCGCTCGTGCGCTATCCAGGCCTCAGGGAGGACGCTTCGTACGAGGCTGCGGCTTCGAACCTTCACAATGGCTTTGGGACCATCGTCGACTACCTGCCGCGCGGTACCGGCGATTGGCATCGTGTGAGTTGCCTGGGGCCGGATGGCCCGCTGCCTCTGGACGTGCTTCTCGCACGGCTCGAGCAGGAGCTTGCAGCCCTCTAGGCCATTTTCTGGCCGGGT
>CAMPCT010000174.1 GCA_946647055.1 uncultured Atopobium sp.
ATCCTCGCCGACGGCGGCACCATCGCCATGCAGCGCGTGAAGCAGATCGGGTAGGGGAGATGGCCATGGAGCTCAACGATCTGTTCGGATTGAAGGGAAAGAACGTTGTCATCACGGGAACCGGTTCGGGTATGGGGCATGCAGCGGCCGAGCTTCTGGTGCAGCTTGGCGCCAACGTGTACGCCGCCACGCACCGCCGCCCGCTCGACCTTCCCGTCACGGCGTCCATCGCCTGCGACCTTTCTAACAAAGGGGGCTGCGACAAGCTCATCGATGCGGCGCCCGAGCACATCGACGCCCTGTTCGTCTGCCATGGCACGGCGGATGAGTTTGGCGGAGGCAATGCCCTCACGGTGCAGCTCACCAACTTCTGGAGCTTCAAATACCTTGCCGAGAGCCTGCTCGACCGCATTACAGACTGGGGTTCGGTCACCTTCATCTCGTCGAACGGCGGCAAGTTCTGGCGCGACAACGTGGAGGCGTGTCTGGAGCTCTGCGACTGCGAGTCGTGGGACGAGGCGCTCGCATGGTATGGTGAGCACCCCAGCTACACGGGCCTCGGCTACACCTTCTCCAAGGAGTGCCAACACGCCTACGTGATGAGCCGCGTGCACGAGCCGCTCTACATCGACCGCAAGATACGCATCAACGCCATCGCTCCGGGCCTCACGCGCACGGGACTCACTGACGCGTTCAACCGCCAGATCGACGGCGATCCCGAGCACGGTCGCGCGGTGATTGAGGGCCTGTATCTGGATTCTTGGAACGGCCGCTATGCGACGCCCGAGGAGATGGGCTGGCCGCTCGTAGCCATCGGCTCCAAGCTCTTCAGCTACATGAGCGGGCAGATTGTCTACATAGACTACGGCTGCGCGAGCGAGGATGAGATGAACATGCTGGTGGATTAGGCGCGCCCCTGTTCAACTGCAACACCCGCCTTCAAATAGCCCGCGGCAACTTCCGCGGGCTATTTTTGTCGGAGAGGGCAATAGATTTGCATACCATCCCAAGGGTACACTCATCACCGTCGATGCAACGCGTTCATGCAGAATCCGCCATGTCTTCCATGTACAACGACTTTCTGATCGAGGGCTACCCCCCGCTTCCCGAGAACCCCGAGACGGGCCAGTGGTACGAGGTCGCGCCAGAGGGCAGCCGCTGCTCCGAGGGCAGCGCATGGCACGGGCTCGTGCAGCTCGGCGCGGATGCGGGCAAGGTGCTCGTATTCTTTCTAGGCGGAGGTGTGAGCCTCAACGAGGAGATGTCACGCGACAATGCGCGTCGCTGCGTGTTCGCCCCCACCGTTATCCTTCAGGACTATATCGTGGAGTACGGCATCCTCTCGGATGCTCCCGAAAACCCCTTCCGCAACTGGACGCGCCTCGTCGTCGAGTATGCGACGGGCGACTTCCACGTGGGAACCAACGAATTCCGCTGCACGGGCATAGATAAATCGGTCAACCACATCGGCTACCGCAACTACGCGCTCTTCATGGATAAGGTGCTGCCCCTCATCGGCGAGCCTGGCACGCTGGTGGTCACCGGATCATCTGCGGGCGGTTTCGCCACGGCGCTTCTCACCGACGACGTGATGGCACGCATTCCCTCGGCAACCAACGTGACCGCCTGCGTTGACAGCGCCTTGCTCTACTACGATGGGTGGCTGCAGACCGCGCGCGACCTCTGGCGCGCGCCGGATGCTATCTGCGAGCGCCTTACGAGGGACAACATCGTGCTTGACGCGCTTGTTGCCCTCCGCAGGAGCCATAACGGCGTGAAGATCCTCTTCACCGGATCGACGCACGACCACGACCTGCAGCTCTATCAGACCTACATCGATACGGGAGTCATGTCTTTCGAGACTACGCACGCGAGCAGCGCGCTGTATCTGGATAACCTCAGGCGCATGTGCGCCGACATGCGGGAGCAGCTGCCCGGGGTGGGCCTCTACATCTGGGAGGCTGGCTACAACCCGAAGGATGGCTCCACCCAGCACATGATCATGCCCGCCCCAAATTGCTTCCTTCCCTTGAGCGGCGAGAAGAGCGTGGCAGAGTGGCTCTACGACGCCACGCAGGACGACGTGCGGTCGTATGGACTGGAGCTGCTGGAAGAGTAGGCTTTTCAATGACGGGCGCTCCTGCCCGCAGTTGGCACCTCTTTGTATACTTATCACAAAGGGTGAGTGAGAGGAGCCGACCGTGGGTATCGCCGAGAAGCGTCTTGCCATGTTCGATGCGCTGCTTTCGGGCAGGGGTCTGCAGGGGCTCGTGGACGCCGCCGCAGAGGTGTTTGGCAATCCCGTCGCCGTGGCGGACATGGGGCTCGCCATGGTTGCCGTGAGCTCGGAGCTTGGGGACGATCCCGAGTGGTCTTCCCGTGCGTATGACGCCGATACCAACGACATCCGCCAGGCATCCTTGGCTGGCGACTTCCGCCGCGTCTACTCGAGCGACAAGACCGTGGTGGGGGAGTACCCGGGGGCAAAGAACCGCTATCTAGCTGCGAGGATACGTCGAGGAGACGTGCTGCTCGGTCATGCGCTCGTACTCGAACGCAACCGTGCGTTCACCGAGGAGGACGAGGCCCTGCTCCCCGATGTCTGCCGCACCTTCGGCTATGAGCTCGCCGGCTCCTCCGATGCTGACCAGCTCACCGAGCGCTATGGCAGGCTCATTGACGATTTGCTCGCCGGCACGCTGACAGACTCATCCGAGGTGGAGGCACGCATTCGTCGCGCGCGCGTCAAGCTGCCCGAGCGCATGTGCGTGCTCATTGCGCGGCCCGTATCCGAGAGGGGGCAAATCTCGCCCCGCTACCTGCGCATGCAGCTTCTGCGGGCATTCGTGGGCAGCGTTGGTGTGGTGCGGGGCGAGGATGTGCTCATGGTGATCGATGCCACCGATGCGGGGGAGGACCTGCTCGAACGGCTTTCACGAAGTGTGTTGGTGGATGGCCAGGCCATTGGCGTGAGCTATGCGTTCTGCGGTCTCGAACACCTCAAACGTGCCTCTGAGCAGGCCTTGGCTGCGCTCAGGCTCTCTCCTGGTAAGTCGGGTATCGTCCGGTACCGACAGGCTGTTGCACGTCACCTTCTTGAGAGGGCCTCAATCTCAGTGGATTCGGAGACCTTCATGCATCCTGCCATCGGCATCCTTTCCGAAATCGATGAGGGGGAGCACACCACGCACCTGGCAGACCTCGCCGCATACCTCGCAAGTGGTCGCAATGCCACTGCCACCGCGCGTGCCCTCCATGTGCACAAGAACACGATGTACTATCGGCTTCGGCGTATCGAGGAGCTTGCCGATCTGGACCTTTCGGACGAAGAGACGTGCTTCGTTCTGCAACTGTCTCTTGCCATGAAGAAGGATGCACTACTTTAGCTGCCGATTCATGCGATAGCCCAAAAGAAGGGGCCTCATCTTCTCACCAGCGCCCGTAGAGACACCATACCAGCCCACCGTATCCTGTCCGCAGCGTAAGAAATGCCTGCGAACAGGAGGAACCCATGAACTTCTCGCCCGACAGCAAGGTGTACGACGGCGCCTTCGCCATCAAGCCCCTCTTTGGAACCGACCTCGCCCTCGAGTACACGGGTGCCCGCGACGAGTACCTCGCGTGCCGCTCCACCGCATGGCTCGGCACCACGCTCTGCATGTCCCCCGTCGTCGACGTGAGCGGCGCCGACGCGGCGGAGGTCTTGAACTACTGCTTCGTGAACCGCGACTTCTCGCTCATGAAGCCCGGCCAGTCCAAGCACGGCATCATGCTCAACGACAACGGCAAGCTCATCGCAGACGGCGTCGTGATGTACAAGGGCGAGGGCGTGTGGCGCCTGTACTGGCTTGCCCCGATTGCCTACTTTGCAGGCGTTGCGGCCGCTCAGGGCAAGGACATCAAGGCCGAGTTCGTGAACGACGAGTACTTCTACCAGATCGACGGCCCCAAGAGCCTCGAGATGCTCGAGGACGCCACCCACTGCGACCTCCACGACCTCAAGTTCGGCCAGAACAAGCAGGTCACCATCGAGGGCACGCCCATGACGGTGCATCGCCTGGGCATGAGTGGCGCGCTCGCCTACGAGGTGCACGGTGCCGCGGCTGACGCAGAGGTGGCATATACGGCCATCCGAGCCTCTGTGGAGAAGTTTGGTGGCAAGCCCCTCGGCTTCCGCCACTACGTGGTGCTCAACCACACGCCTGGCGGCTATCCCAACCAGTTCCAGCACTATGGCTATGCGTTCTACGACACCGACCCCGGTCTTGCCGAGTTCGCCAAGCAGTACTGCCCGCCGCAGTTCGCCGCCGGCAGCCTCATGGGCAACGACGCCGCCATCCACGTGAACCCGTGGGACCTCGGCTGGGGCTACTGCGTCAACATGGACCACGACTTCCGCGGCAAGGCGGCAGCCGAGCATGACAAGGCCGAGTACAAGGCCGGCCGCGGCCGCCGCATGGTCACCCTCGAGTGGAACACCGAGGACGTGGGCGAGGTCTTCATGAGCCAGCTCCGCGGCACCGACGAGGAGCCCTACGACCCCATCGAGCAGTACCACGACTGCTACAACGGCCTCAACTTCTACTCGCTCATCACCGCGTTCGACGTGCTCGACGGCGACCAGAGCATCGGATTCGCAGCCGGTCGCTGCTACGCGTTCTACGAGCGCCGCATGATCAGCCTCGCCTGCATCGACGCCGCCCACGCCGTTGAGGGCACCGAGGTCGAGGTGCTCTGGGGCCAGCCGGGCCACCGCCAGAAGCGCATCCGCGCCAAGGTCGCCCAGTTCCCGTACTACCAGGGCGAGTGGCGCAACGAGACCTGCGACGTCATGGCCATGGTTCCCGAGAGGCCGTA